>JAYRDY010000186.1:0-4139 GCA_041909215.1 Cloacibacterium sp.
ATCCGAAATTAAAAATTGTCTTTCAATAATTGGAGCACCACCATCATCATATTTATACTCATACTCAACAAAAAAATTTTTCTGAGCATTTAAAAATAAGCTAAAAAAAATGATTATTAAATAGGTTTTATTCATATCAGTTTAACAACCAATTTATTGCCTCTTCTAAAAACTTCAGTTTTGCACAACCACTATTTGTCATCCCATAGTAATTACTTACATTCATTATTATACCTCCTTCATTTCCTCCACAAGCCTCTCCACTTGCCTCTTCAGATGTTTTAACGGTCATTAGCAATGAACCACATTCATCATACATTCTTACATGCGTGGCTATGGTACAAGACAATAAATCATAATTCTGAGTTTTCATACTTAAATCATTATTTGTATAATTAATAAGTTTATCAAAATCATAATTCTCATTCTTTTTATCAATTTCCCTTGCAAAAGAAACTCCAGAAATACCAACTGTTAATAACAGTCCTAAAATTAATTTTTTCATTTTTTAAAATTTTTGGTTTTTAGTTAAACTTAATTTTTTTGTTTTAATAAGCGTGCACAAATATTAATAACACTACAAATCAAAAAAAAAAAAAACAGTTTAAGCAAGAAAAAATTAAATTAATTACCAATTATTTTATTATGTTAAAAATATTACACATTATTAATAATTTCCTCTTTTACTTTCCTCGTTAAGCTATTAAAAACCAATTGATAAGACACATCAATCAGATGTTTAAGAAAATCTGGTTTTAAGCCTTCACAAACTATAGAATTCCAATGGGTTTTGTTCATGTGATATGCACCAGAAATTTGGTAATATTGCGCTCTTAATTCTTGGTTTTTACCTTCTGTATTTTTTGCAGAAAAAACCAAAGGTTGATTTTCTAAAGCCATTAATAGAAACATTTTACCTCCTACTTTAAAAACTAAAGTCGTTTCGTTAAAAGGAAAACCTTCCGTTACTCCTTTTTTTTCTAAACAATATTCTCTTATTTCTTCAGCTAACATTATTAGCAGTTGATGTTTCGGTAATTAGAATTACTTATTTTTAATTAAAACAAATTTACTAAATTTATATTCATAATTATGATTACTAATCACCAATTATTTAAAAATATGAAAGCTCTCATTATCGGTGCAACTGGCGCTACAGGAAAAGATTTGGTTAATAAATTAATTGAAGACAAA
Organism: Cloacibacterium sp.; assembly: GCA_041909215.1. GTDB lineage: Bacteria > Bacteroidota > Bacteroidia > Flavobacteriales > Weeksellaceae > Cloacibacterium. Next base: position 1,195 of record JAYRDY010000186.1, read on the forward strand.
GATTTTAATGAAATCCACGCTTTCGTAAGAAAACCTCCTGAGATAAAAAACGAAAAGCTAACTTTTCACATAGTAGATTTTGAAAAACCAGAAACTTGGAAGGATTTGGTTACTGGTGATGTAGCTTTTTCTTGTTTAGGAACTACACTAAAAGACGCTGGAAGCAAAGAAGCACAACGTAAAGTAGATTATGATTACCAACTGAATTTTGCCAAAGCTGCTAAAGAAAATAATGTGGAAGACTTTGTTTTGGTTTCTGCTTATGGAGCCAACCCAAATTCCAAAATTTTCTATTCTAAAATGAAGGGCGAATTAGAAGAAGAAATTAAAAAATTGCATTTTAATAAACTTACCATCTTCAATCCGGGAATGTTAGAACGTAAAAATTCTACAAGAACAGGCGAAGTTTTAGGTTCAAGAATTATAAAATTCGCAAATAAATTAGGTTGTTTTGAAAACCAAAAACCCTTGCCAACAGATATTTTAGCGCAAGCGATGATTAATGCCACCAAAATAAAATCCAACGGATATTCTAGAGTAAAACTAGGCAATATTTTTAGTTTTGCAGAGAAAAATAGTGTTTAAAAAAGATTTTAGGAATTAAGATTTAACTTATTAAATCCTAATTCCTAATCTCTAAAATGCTATTTCAAATACTTCGTGATAGAATCTGATGTTGGTTTTGTGGTACTGATAAAAGTATCCATCAACTCACCTTTTTCGTTCAAAAGAAATTTGGTAAAATTCCAAAGAATGGTTGTCTTTTTAACACCATTAAGTTTTTTATCCGTCAAAAATTTAAAAATTGGAGCAATATCTTTTCCTTTTACCGAAACTTTAGCAGCCATTGGGAAGGTTACGCCGTAGTTTTTCTTGCAAAAAGCACCAATTTCTTCATTACTGCCAGGTTCTTGTCCACCAAAATTATTGGCAGGGAAACCTACAATCACTAACTTGTCTTTATACATTTTATACAATTTTTCTAAATCTTCGTATTGTGGCGTAAAACCACATTCTGAAGCTGTGTTTACAATAAGAATTTTCTTGCCTTTGAATTTAGAAAAATCAATGACTTTTCCATCCAAAGATTTTACTTTAAAAGAATGAATAGATTTTGCTGTTTGCGCTTTAGAACCGAATAAACCAAAGAATGAAAACATAATGATTAACAGATGTTTTAAGGATTTCATAATTAATTATTTTTTTTCAAAATTAAGACATTATCTCATAAAAAAAGCGTCTTATGACGCTTTTAGATATTTTCTATTTTATGAGTAATATGAAATGATTAATGAGCATTTCTAATTCAATTTTTGGACTTCCAACTTCCTGCTTCTAACTTTTTTAAAACTTAAAAGTATTGGCTGGAAACGCTTTGTTGATTTCAATTTTATAAAGAATCATCACATAATCTCCTTCTTTTTTTGGCGTAGAAGACTCAATTTTGAAAGGCATAATTAGATTATTCACTTTTTTGTAATCAGAATAAACTAAAGTTTCGTCTTTTTTAACTTCTTTCAAAAGATAAAAATTCTGAACATCAAAATAATAAATCGTTTTGTTGACGTTTTTAGTGAGTTCTACTTTGTAGCAATCTTTATCACCTACTTTTTCTTTTCCTAAAACCTGTGCGGTAAAACCTTTGCTTTCGAAATCTAAATAATCTGTATCAAAGTTTTCTACTACGTAATCTTTCTGTATCTGAAGTTTATTTACCACATAATTCATCGCATAACCATTTTTGCCGTCGTAACCTTCAATTACATTTTCTTTGTTGCCTACATAAACCACCGTTTTGGTAAGATTAGGACGTTGTTGATAAATTCTCATAGGATATTCATCATCAACACCAAGAATTACTTTACCTTGTAAAACAATAGAATTCAGCAATTTCCATTGGGTAATTCCGCCTGTATTTTCAATATTTTTATCAAAAATTTGTTTGGCTGTTTGTGCCGAAAATATCGTAGTTATTAGAATTGTTGCTATTAAAAGTACCTTTTTCATTCAATCTTTTTTAAGGGATTTCAAATATAAAGTTTTTGTTTTAAGTTCCAAGTTTCAAGTTTCTATTTTTTTGAAATTAAATTTCAATTCTATCACTTTTCTCTCCAACTCTCCTATTCTACAATTCCTCAGTTCTTCCGTTCAAAATTTCTCTCGCTTTTTCTAAATCTTCGGGAACATCTATTCCAACTCCAATAAAATCTGTTTCTATCATTTTGATTTTCATCCCGTGTTCTAGGTAACGAATAGCTTCTATTTTTTCTGAAATTTCTAGCGGAGTCATCTCTAAATTAGCAAATTTCACCAAAGCTTCTTTTCTGAAAGCGTAAACGCCAATATGCTTATAGTAAAGGTGTTCCACGGAAATTTCTCGTGGATAAGGAATTACAGAACGGCTAAAATACATCGCAAAATTCTGCAAATCTGTGATGACTTTTACATTATTTGGATTTTCTACTTCTTCCTGATTTTTCAGTCTAATTTTTAATGAAGCCAAAGAAATTTCTTTGTTTGAATCATTTTTAAAGACTTCAATCAGTTGTTTCAAAGGTTCCGTTTTCAGGAAAGGTTCATCACCTTGAACGTTAATCACAATATCACAATCAATATTTTGTACCGCTTCTGCTATTCTATCGCTTCCCGTTTCGTGTTCGCCCGTCATTATAGCTTTTCCGCCGATTTTGGTGATTTCGTCAAAAATAATTTCAGAATCAGTCGCCACAAAAACTTCATCAAACAGAGCGGTTTCCACCACATTTTGATAAGTAGTAGCAATTACGGTTTTTTCTCCCAAAATTTGCATTAATTTCCCCGGAAATCTACTTGCAGCGTAACGAGCTGGTATTACAGCGATAATCTTCATTTAGTTATGAGTTATGAGTTATGAGTTATAAGTTATGAATTTTTATTTTTTGTAGTTATAATAATGCTCCTTATTA
>JAYRDY010000187.1:0-4135 GCA_041909215.1 Cloacibacterium sp.
TCTCTTAAGATCAAACCAACGTTCTCCTTCAAAAGCAAGTTCTAATTTTCTTTCTTTTAAGATTTTATTAATACCATCTTCTTTACTAGAAATAGTGATATCTGGCAAATTAACTCTTGTTCTTACTTGGTTCACCAAAGCTGCAGCACCAGTATAATCTCCTAAATTTACTTTTGCTTCTGCTCTAATTAACAGCAAATCTGCATATCTGGCAACATAAAAATTTTGATTACCATCTGTTAATCTCATTTTGTTCATGAAAGGATAATGGCTACTTGGCCAATAGTTATCCGCCCAACCTACATTATCAAAAGTTACAGAAGATTGCTTTCTAATAACATCTCCCTCATCATCAAAAGATTTTACAACATCATTAGAAGGTGTATTAAATTTTTTCCAATCATTTCCCACAAACATGAAAGTTCCCCAAGCCCAAACGTTTCCACCGTTTCCATTTGCTTCAAAAATAGATTCTGCATTTGCTTCATGAGATCCATCAAACAAGTGATCATAAGTAGGAACTAAGCTATAGCCTAGAGTCATTAATTGATCCGTATAAGAAACTACTTTAGTATAATCAGGAGATGGTTTAGTTGCATTTACTTTTGCTAATAATGCCAATGCAAAACCTTTGTTGGCTTTGAATTTATTTGATGCACTTGGTGCACTAGCTAGAGCTCCTTCTAAATCTGTAATAATTTGAGTGTATATTTCAGCGGTTGTTGCTCTTTTAGGATATACTTGGCTGTATACTTCTTCAAAGTTTTCTGAATTCACTCCTATAACTGCTTTAGTAACTAAAGGAACATCTCCCCATAATTGTACCGCATGAAAATAATATAAAGCTCTTAAAATAGCCGCTTCAGACTTCATTTCATTTTTTCTTGCACTAGTCAGTGCAGGATCTGCAATGTTATCTACATAATTTAAAACTTTATTACAGTTATTGATAAAACCGTAAAGATATTTCCAATCTCTTGCTACGTTTGTATTTGTTGCGATGATACGGTATTCACCTTGTTGCATGTTTTGTGGATTGTCACCTCCTGTATATGCAGTATCTGCTTGAGCATCTCCATTAAAAAAGTAATCTAATTGCCAATACTCATTTCCAAAATTCGAATATAATGCAGTCATTAAGTCTTCTGCTTCGGAAGCTTTAGTATATGGTGTATCAGAAAGAGGAACTGCTCTATCTGTAATAGGCTCGGTATCTAAATAATCTGAGCAAGATACTGTACTAGCAGTCAGCATTGAGCCTAATAATATATAAAAAAATGTTTTATTAAGTTTCATAATCGTGATGATGTGTTAATTAAAAATTAGCTTTAAGACCTAAAATAACAGTTCTTACTTGTGGGTATGTTCCATAGTCTATACCAAACACTCCATTTGTAGTATTAAAAGCATTAACTTCTGGATCAAATCCTGTATAGTCAGTCCAAGTGTATAAATTTTGTCCAGTTAAATAAACATTTAGTTTACTCACTCCTTTGAAAGGATTATTGAAATTATAACCTAAGGTTACATTTTTAAGTTTTACAAATGATCCATCTTCTACGAAACGGTCAGAAATATACATTGCGGTAGAGGTATTTGCTTTAGGAATGTTTGTAATTTGACCAGCTGTAGTCCATCTATCAAGAACTACTGTAGATTGGTTTTTGAAATCATTCATTAACTCTAAATCAAATCTTGTTGCATTGTAAACATCATTTCCTTGAGAAGCAGTAACTAATACATCTAAATACCAATTTTTATATTTAAAGTTATTAGTAAATCCTAAAGTGTAGTCTGGAGTTGGATTTCCAATGAAAGTTCTATCACCTGTATCAAAATATCCATTACCGTTAAGGTCTTTGTAAAGAACATCACCAGTCGTAGGGTCTACCTTATCAAATTGATAACCAAAGAAAGAACTTATTGGCTGTTCTGCAGAAAATCTTACTAAATAGCCTCCAACGGTTTCTATAAATGCCTTATCAATTGTAGGCATGTAATTCATGCTAAGTACTTTGTTTTTACTAAATGAAATATTTAATCCGCTATTCCATGAAAAATCCTCTCTTTTGAAGTTAACTGTATTTATACTAAATTCTACTCCTTTATTTTCCATAGAACCCACGTTTTTAAGGATATTCCCTAAACTACCCATTCCAATTGGTAAAATTAAATCATCTGTCTGTCTTTGATAAACATCAGCAGTTAATTTAATTCTGTTGTTCATTAATCCTAAGTCTAACCCAAAGTTGGTATCCGTAGTTACTTCCCATCCTAAATCACTGCTATCCCACTGATGGGTATACCAAGTTCCATTAGGACCAAGTTCTGTAAGACGCTCTAAGTTAAAGTGTGAGTAAGTAGGAATTCCAGAAGCGTTACCTGTTTTACCCCAACCTCCTCTTAATTTTAACTCAGAAATAGTGGGATTATCTTTTAGGAAGTTCTCATTAGATATAGTCCAAGCAGCAGATACACCTGGGAAGAATCCCCATTTGTTTCCAGGAGCTAATGCAGAACTACCATTATATCTAAATACTCCCATGACGGTATATTTATTTTCGAAAGTATAAATTGCTCTACCAAAATAAGAAACTTCTCTTAATTGTTCTTTTTGTAAAACCTCATGTTGGTAGGTTGCTAAATCATAATTAAAATCTGTAGTTCCAGCTGGGAAAACATTCCCTGTATAATTATGATTTTCTGTATTTCTTTCGTGAACTTGTAAACCTGCTAATAAATCTAAATCATGAGCCTCATGTTTCAGTTTATAGTTTAAAGTGTTTTCTATATTAAGATCTTTATATAGATAGTTATATTCACCTCCTAAACCTTTCTCTTGTCTTCCGTATACTGAGGAATAGTTATCAATAAATTGGTCGTTTACACTATCTATTATGTCATAAGAAACTTGTGGTTTCCATGTTAAATTTTTAGCTAATGTAACTTCTAATCCTAAATTACTTAAAAAACGCTGAGTATTAGTAAGATTTTTTCTTGATTGGAAAGCTACTGGATTTTCCCAACCTGATTGGAATGGGTTCGGTGCAAACTGCCCTGGCTTATAACCATCTTTTACCTCTCCAGTTGTTTGATCATATACTGTAGCGTCTGAATTAATAAAATTTACTTGGCTACCATAAATTGGTAAAAACGCAGGGGTATTTAATGTACTTAATACCACACCTCCTCTTGCAACACCTGCATTATCATTAGTATTATTAAGTTTAGTGTTGATGTAATTTAAACTTGCATTTAATTTAAGCCATTTAGCAATATTTGCATCTAGATTAACTTTTGCTGAAACCCTATCAAACTGGGCTGGTTCTATAATTCCTGCAATACCTTGATATCCTAAAGCCGTATAAGCTCTAACTTTATCATTTCCAAATGAATAATTTACGTTATAATTTTGATCAAATCCTGTTCTGAAAATTTCGTCTCTCCAATTAGTATTAATTCCCTGATAACGAGGGTTATTGATCGTATTTAAGAAAGCTGGATTAATTTCATTCATTAATGTTTTATATTGATCCATATTTAATACATCAATATTATCTACAGATTTAGAAACTCCCCAGTAAGCATTAAAATTTAATTGAGGCTTACCCCCTTTACCTCTTTTAGTAGTCACAATAACTACACCTCCAGAGCCATTAATACCATAAATTGCTGTAGAGGTTGCATCTTTTAAAATCGTCATACTTACAATATCATCAGTATTGAGTCCACTGATATCAAAAGTCTGAATACCATCTACTACGTACAAAGGATTTACACCAGAAGAAATAGAATTATTACCTCTAATTTTCACATCAATTGAAACGCCTGGCTTACCAGAAGCTTGCACTACAGTAACACCAGCTACACTTCCTTGTAATGCTTGACCAACATTGTAAATTGGTCGATTATCAAAAGCATCTGATTTAAGTGTAGAAATAGCACTCGTTAGGTTTTGTTTTTTAATACCACCATAACCAATCAGAACCACCTCATCTATTTTCTTCTCTTTTATAGCAGAAGAATCGCTTTTAATTTGAGCCTGAAAACTTGAGGTAAAATAAAGAACTGCTATCAGTCCTAACCCTTTTTTAATATTCATGTTCATAATATATTTTTTTATCTCATTTTGAGA
>JAYRDY010000188.1:0-4125 GCA_041909215.1 Cloacibacterium sp.
CCAACCCTGACTTCGACTACGCTCAGTCACCGGGGTGGAAAATTATTTTTCATTATATTTAAGTAATAACAAAGTAATAGTCACGGATTACAAATCCGCGACATCGGGATTAGAAATCCGCGCCATCGGAGAATTCGCTAGCGAATTGATGGAGCTTGTGTTTTAATATTTTTATTATATTTAAACAATTATAAAGTAATCCTCAAAGATTAAAAAAAACGATGCATCTGGTAGTTTCGTTTCAATTTCAGCTACTTGCATCAGGTTTAAAAATGTTAGTGGTGAGATTAAAAACGACACCGTAAAAAAATAATTGACAAATGAATATTTTATTAGAAACAGAAAGGTTAATTTTAAGAGAGTTAGAATACACAGACGAAAATGACTTATTCGAAATGGATTCTGACCCAGAAGTTCATTTGTTTATTGAAAATAATCCTGTAAAATCAATTGACGAAATAACAAAAGTGATTGAAATGCTTAAAAAGCAATATCAAGAAAATGGAATTGCTCGTTGGGCTGTAATTGATAAATTAACCAACGAATGTATTGGTTGGGCTGGTTTAAAATATTTTGACCAACCATTAAATAATCACCACAATTTTTACGAACTTGGTTATAGGTTTAAGAAAAAACATTGGGGTAAAGGTTTTGCTACAGAATCTTCTATTGCTATTTTGGATTATGGATTTTCAAACTTAAATATTGACCAAATTTTTGCTATCGTTGACCCGAAAAATGTAAACTCTAAGAAGGTTTTATCTAAATTGGGCTTTGAATTTCAAGAAACCTTTGATTACGAAGGTGACCCAACAGACTGGTTTGAATTGAAAAAGACTACTTGGGAACATAAAAAGTAGATTTCCTGACAATTGTAATTGTTGGACAACTTGAGTTTTTGTGGAATTGATGAAGCGTGTGTTTTAAATTGTTTTTTTTCATGAAGTTTTTTGTTTGGAAATAATTTTCTTTTCCCCAACCCTGACTTCGACTACGCTCAGTCACCGAGGAGGAAAATTATTTTTCATTATATTTAAGTAGTAACAAAGTAATAGTCACGGATTGCAAATCCCAGACATTGGGCTTCGGCAGGCTCAGCCACCGGGGAAGAAAATTGGAAAGAAAAATTCTTTACCCAACCCTGACTTCGACTACGCTCAGTCACCGGGGTGGAAAATTATTTTTCATTATATTTAAGTAATAACAAAGTAATAGTCACGGATTACAAATCCGCGACATCGGGAATTGGTATATAAAATTGTTTTTAGAATCTCTCATTTCATATATTAATCCGGGTAAACCTTTGAATTTATAAGGGCCTTCTTGAAATGGTGTATCATTAGAAAACCATGCCTCCCAAGACCTTCCACCAAAAAAAGTCTTAGCTTTTTGTAATTGATTATTGTTTTCTATTTTATTTTCTTCTGATATCTCCCATTTCACTTCGTCTAATGTATTATACTGAAAATATTGTCCATCTACAGAATAATAATTTGTGTACATTTTTCCTCCCTTTGCTTTCTTTAAAATTTGTTGTAGAGGCATAGAAAAACTTATATTAATTCCCTTTCTACTTAATGAGTCAAATTTCAGTAGTTTTTCATAGTAAAATTTAGTTTCATGTTCACTGATGTCTAATACCATATTTTGACTACTATATTGATCTTTCAAAGAGTCTGTTTTGTACTTTAATTCATATATTACTCTATAAGTTTGTCCAAACATTAAAGAACTCATAAGAACTAAAACTATTTTAAATATTTTCATATTTTCATAAAATGAGATTGTTTAAATTTTTCCTACTCTTTTTAGCTTTTCGGTTTCCGCTTTTCTTGTTATTAGTTTTCACCTCATCTGTTTCGGTTTTACAAATATGAAGTCATAATCTAAGTTTTTCAAGAAAAGCCTGCCGAAATTGATAAAAAACGAGATAAAATAGAGGGGGTATTGGGTGTGTTTTGAAATTAAAATACTGGAAATGAAGTGAATAACTGATGGTGTTTTTTTGTCTTTAGTGCAATGAATTATTTTTCATCACCTCATCACCTCATCACTTCATCACCACATCATCACATCACCACATCACCTCATCACCACATCACCACATCACCGTATCACCACTTCATCACTTCATCACTTCATCACTTCATCACCATATCACCACATCCAGAACCATTTCAAAAATTCTAATTTTCTTCATTTAAAAGTTTAATGTAATAAGAAGGCAGTGTTCCTATAATCTTTTTAAAAGCATTGGTGAAAGTTTCAGAATTATTGAACCCAATTTCCTTAGAGATAGCAGCTATGGTATACTTTCTCATTTTTTCGTTCGTTTTAAGCTCTGAAACAATGTAGTTTATTCTGAGTTCATTTAATCGGATAAAATTTGGATTTTGATATTTGAGCCATCTACATATTTAATCTGTTACAATATCACTATTAGCGAATATAATTAAGATCATTTAATTTTAATAAGTCCTTTTTTTATTATTTCTTCATCATTTTCACTTTGAAAATTATATCCTTCTATTGTTTTACTAAAAAAAATATAATCTTTATTGTCTAAATAAAAAATATTTTTTTTAACATCATCTTCGACCAAAGGCAATGCTAATGATTTTCTTTTATTATTAATGAATTGAATTTTATCATTTACAATACTATTTCTATTTTCAGGAAAATAACTTTTGGCAATGTAGCAACAGTCGGTGTTACCATTATTTTTTACAAACATTATAATTGGAAAAAATGAGTAATCATTAGTTCCATTATTTAAATCCAATAAAAAACCAGCAATGTCTGGTCTTATTTTACCAGAATTTAATGCTTTATTAATTTCGATTGAAAAGTTAACTTTCTGGCTACTTATATTATTACTCGCTAACTGATGCCAGATTATAAAATAAAAATTATGGAAAAATGTTTCATTATCAGAACTTATACCAATATTATATTCGTTTGGAAAACCTTTTTCTTGTATAATTTTATATAAATTATTAGAAGTAATACTGTCAGTTCGTGTCAATTCATTTTTATAAATCCCATAATTACCTTTTGAAAGGTTTCTATAGTATTGATCTATATTGTATAATGAGTCTAATTTTTTTTTATAATTATAATCTATTACATTCTTACAGGGTAATAATTTAGAATAACTATTTTTTTTAAAATTTTCGTTAAAAAAATTTTCATCAAAATTTTTACCTAAACATTTTAATGTTTGATAATTATTAAAAGCCAAGGGCATATTATTTGTTTTTAATGCAACTTTCATACTATTGAATAAATCTTTAGCATGGGGGTATTTGAAAACTTTAAATGCTTCAGCATATAGTTTATCTGCTTCAATAAGGCTATCATTAATTATCTTTTTTTCTGCTTCATTTATCAAATTATAGTATTTAATTAGAGTTTTGTCTTTTAGTTCATAATTTTGAGCATGATATGAAAAAAAAATAAGCATAAAAGTAAAAGAAATAATATGTTTCATAATAATTAAAAATAAGAGAATGGTACAAATACCTTTTACGTTTTCAATGTAAAATAGACATTTATCAATTAATCCTTAAGGAGAATTTCAGCTTATAAACTTAGTAATTTTGTTGAAAATACAAAATTCTTCTATTTCAGATGAAATCAGATTTTTCTTGTCTTCTTTTTCCAAAATTTGTTCAGATCTTCCGGAATAAACATCCGATGGGGGAGGTCTAAAGTCAGTGAATCATTCTAATTAATTTTATTCTGAGAAATTTAATTTAGTGATTTTACGTTTCTGATAAAGTTGCTTCTCAGGAACTTTCATAGAATTACATTGATTAGATTTTTTTGTTCTTTTAGCTTTTCGGTTTCCGCTTTTCTTGTTATTAGTTTTTACCTCATCTGTTTCGGTTTTACAAATATGAAGTCATAATCTAAGTTTTTCAAGAAAAGCCTGCCGAAATTGATAAAAAACGAGATAAAATAGAGGGGGTATTGGGTGTGTTTTGAAATTTAAAATTCTGGTAATGAAGTAAATAACTGCTGGTATTTTTTGTTTTTAGTGCAATGAATTATTTTTCATCACCTCATCACTTCATCACCTCATCACTTCATCACCTCATCACCTCATCACCTCATCACCACATC
>JAYRDY010000189.1:0-4121 GCA_041909215.1 Cloacibacterium sp.
ATTGAAGATCTTTCTTTTATTGATGAATTCGAAAAAGAATTTAAGGATGATGTTTTCGGAACGCAACTTATTCTTTTGATGAAAAAAGCCTACCAAAAAGGGAAAACACTTACCGAAGCTACACAGATTTTGGTGCAAGAGCTGTTTTCAGAATTTGGATTGTTGATGATTGATGGTGACGATATTTTGTTGAAAAACCAAATGGCTGATATTTTTTCATCAGAATTAAAAGATGAAATTACGTATCATTTTTCTAAAGAAAATGTACAGTTTTTAAGCGAAAAATATGGTAAAGTTCAGGTAAATCCTAGAGAAATCAATTTGTTTTATCTTTCCGATACCAGAAATAGAATTGTAAAAAATGGCGATCAGTATGAGGTTTTAGATAAAAACTTAAGCTTTACATTTGAGGAAATCACTCAAGATTTTTCTAAAATTTCGCCAAATGCTTTATTAAGACCTGTTTTTCAGGAAAAAGTTTTGCCCAATGTTGCTTATATTGGCGGCAATGCAGAAATAATGTATTGGCTAGAACTTTCTGAGGTTTTCAAGCAATTTGTAGTCGCTTTTCCTGTTCTTATTCCTAGAAATTCTATGCTTTTTTTGAGAAATAAAACGTATCAGAAAATAGAAAAATCTGGATTGGATATTTTAGATTTTTTTGGGAATTTTCAAACGATATTAAATCAAAATTTATTGCAAGAATCGCCAGTTTCTGAACTTTTAATCAGCAATGAAAAAGCGATTAAAGAAAACTTTGAGTCGTTGAAAAATAAAGCTTCTCTTACAGATGTTACTTTCAGAAATTTAGTTGAAGCCGAAGAAACCAGACAGTTGAAGTCTTTTGCTAGAATGAAAAAACGATTGTTAAGAGCCGAAAAAATTAAAAACGCAGATCGTTTAGATTTTTTACAAAGATTGTATTTAGAAATTCATCCTTCGGGGAATTGGCAAGAAAGAGCGCTCAATTTCAGTAACTTTTTTGCAGAAAACGGAAACGTATGGCTTAAAAATTGTTATGAAGAAATGGATGTTGATAAATCCATGTTAATTTTAATGGAATATTAAACGGAAAGCCGTAATTTTGTAACTTATATATTTTAATGATGAGAAAAATTTTGGTACTAGCTTATTCTTTGGTTGGCTTTGTGGTTTTCGCGCAGAAAACACATACTGTAGAACCTAAAGAAAATCCTTATAGTATTTCTAAGAAATACGGAATTGCTATAGAAGATTTGTACAAAATGAACCCCCAAATTAAGAACGGAAAACTTAATATTGGAGATGTATTGGTCATCAACAAAAAGGCTACAACTTCTGTTAAGCCGCAGGTCATTACAGAAAAACCTTTGGTTTCGGGGAAGACAAGAACAATTGTTCTTCAGCCAAAACAAACCATTTATGGGATTACAAAACAATATCATATTACAGAAGCAGATCTCAGAAAACTAAATCCAGATTTAGATAGTCACATGAAAATTGGTGATGAAGTAACTTTGCCAGCAGAAAATGTGACGAAATATGCAGATAAAAACGCTTTCAATAGAGAATTTGCAGCAGCTCCAAAACCAGTTGAAAATCCTTCTGTAGATGTGCCTAAAACAGATGTGGTAGCACCAAAATCTGATGTAGCAACGTATGTAATTCAGCCAAAAGATAATTACTATAGAATTACCAAAACTTTTGGTATTTCTCAGAAAGATTTATTCGATTGGAATCCTAGTCTTGAAGAAAAAGGATTGCAACCAGGAGAGAAAATTTTTGTAAAAAATAATAATTCCAAAGCTAAAGAAACCATTACTTGGCAAGAAGAAAAAGCTAATAACAATCAAAATGTAAACACTGTTCAGGAAGATGAATATCAGACTTATACGGTGCAAGATGGCGATACCGTTTTTGGGATTCTTAATAAATATAACATCAGTTTAGACGATTTATTAACCTTTAATCCTAAACTTTCTGATGGTTTAAAAACAGGAATGGTTTTGAAGGTTAAAAAACTAGAATCTGCTTATATTAAAAAATCTGGCGACGCTTTAAACGTAGTATTAATGTTACCTTTCGGGTTTGATGATGGCGATAGCAAGTATAGAAGTATGGCTTCAGATTTCTTAACTGGTGCCAAACTCGCTATTGAAAGAAATGCAAAAGGAGGACAAAAATTAGACGTAAAAGTTGTAGATTCAGGTAGTGAAAGCAGTTTTAAAAATTCTTTAACACAAATCAACCAAAATAATACCGATTTAATTGTTGGTCCGTTTTTTAAATCCAATGTTTTAGACGTTTTAGATTATGTGAAATCGAAAAAAATACCTGTAGTTGCACCTTTTGCCAATTCTGATGAGCTTAGAAAATTCAGTAATTTAGTAATTATAGAAACAGACCAAAACGTTTTTGCTGATAGAATTGTGAAAGAAGTTTCTTTGGCATATTCAGACCAGAAGATTTACATCGTTTCTGATGCAGACAAAACCTATTCTTCTTACATTAAAAATAATCTCGAAAAGCAACTTAAAAACCCAAATATCACAATTGTAAATTCGGCTTCAGAAATACAATTAGATACCAATATGATGACGGGACAAACTGCGCCAGTTGTAGCAATTTTAGCGTCTGATAATGATGAACAAGGTGCGAGTTTTGCCAATAAAATTTCGCAAATTGCAGAAGAAACCTCAGGTGTTAAGGCATTTAGTATGTATTATCATCCTAGTTTTGAGAAAAATGTAGAAGCATTGGGCAAAGCAAGTCTAGTTTATTTAATGGATAGAAAAATTAACAATGATGGAGCTTTTGAAAAAGAAGTGTTAGCAGATTACAAAAAGAAATATTGCAAAACACCTTCTAAATATGCTGTAATTGGTTTTGATGTGGTGAATGACATGTTAAGCAGAGAAAACAACAAAGGCGAGCTTTTTAAACAAATGGGTAAAGCACAAACCCAACTCGCTACCAAGTTTGAATTTGTTAAAAGTAAAGAAGGAGCTTATGTAAACCAAGGTTATAGAGTAGTAAGATTAGTTCCGTAAAAAATAAAGTAAGATAAAATATATTTTAATTCTTGAAATATTTTTCTGAATTAAAAAGAATCAAAAAAATTATGAAAGCACTTGTATTTCCTGGTCAGGGATCTCAGTTTATAGGAATGGGGAAAGAGCTCTTTGACAGTAGAAGAGATATTAAAGATTTAATGGAGTTCGCGAATGATATTTTAGGATTTGATATCCTTAAAATCATGTTCGAAGGAACAGACGAAGACCTTAAAAAGACAAAAGTTACACAACCCGCAATTTTTATCCATTCTGTTGCAGCGGTAAAAGCAATTGATGCAACTGGCGCACAAATGGTAGCAGGACATTCTTTAGGAGAATTTTCTGCATTAGTAGCCAATGGAGTTTTGAGCTTTGAAGATGGTCTTAAATTGGTTTCAGAAAGAGCTTTGGCAATGCAAGAAGCTTGTGACATCAACCCTTCTTCTATGGCTGCAATTTTAGGGCTTGATGATGCTAAAGTAGAAGAAATTTGTGCTTCTGTTGATGGGATTGTTGTCCCTGCGAATTATAATTGCCCTGGACAATTAGTAATCTCTGGCGAAACAGAAGCAGTAGAAAAGGCTTGCGAAGCCATGAAGGCAGCAGGCGCAAAAAGAGCTTTGTTACTGCCTGTAAACGGAGCTTTTCACTCTCCTTTAATGCAGCCGGCACAAGAAAGATTGGCTGCGGCAATAGAAAATGCAAAATTTAGAAAAGCTACCATTCCAGTTTATCAAAATATTACAACGACTGCTGTCACAGATCCAGATGAAATTAAGAAAAATCTGATTGCTCAATTAACAGGACCTGTAAAATGGACACAGTCTGTACAAAACATGATTAAAGACGGCGCTACAAATTTTGTAGAAGTAGGACCAGGAAAAACTTTGCAAGGACTGATAAAGAAGATTAACTCCGAAGTAACAGTTGCATCTGCAATTTAAAATAAAGTAAGCCACAAATTTTTTTGTGGCTTTTTCTTTTTTATTTTTGTTAAAAATAAAATCCTTTGAAAAATCACATATTTTCACCAGGCAAATTACTGATTACTTCAGAATACTTTGTGTTAGATGGAGCTTTAGCTTTAGC
>JAYRDY010000190.1:0-4078 GCA_041909215.1 Cloacibacterium sp.
AACGCCCCAAGCAAAATGTTTAATGAAGATATAATTCAAAATTACATTAATCACATTGGCAAATATTGTCGCTTTGGTTACACCAATTGTGAAAGATAATCCTTCTGAAACTTCTCTCATCGTTTGAAATACCATAAACGGAAGAATACTTAGCGTAATAATTCCTAAAAAAGTGATGGTGTCGGGCAAAATTTCTTTCGGTTGTCCCATATAAGGTAAAAACGGAATTAAACCGAAAATAACAGCCACTAAAAATAAACCTACCGCCAAATTTACCACAAAACCATGACTGAAAATAGAATTGATTTTCTCGTGATTGTTCTGCGAATGTGCCTCTGAAACCAATGGCGGAATCGCTAAAGAAAACCCCAATCCGAATACGAAAATGGAGAAAAACAAAGAGTTAGCCAACGAAACAGAAGCCAAAGCTTTTGCACCTAAAAGTTTCCCTACAATTATATTATCGAACAAGTTTACAGAAACTTGTCCTACTTGCGTAAGCATTACAGGAAGCGCCAATTTCAGGGTTTCCTTGGTAACTTTTTTATCTAAAAATTTCATTGTGTTTAATTCATTTTTGCCAAAGCTTTTTGTTCGGCTTTTAGATTTCTTTTGTAAACATAAATACTCATCAATACACTAAATTCATATAAAATGAGCAATGGGAAAGCTGCCGCTAACATACTGAAAACATCTGCTGGCGTTACGATGGCTGCAACTACCATAATCACTACAATGGCGTGTCTTCTGTAGGTTTTCAGGAATTGTGGGGTTAAAATACCAATTACCGTTAAAAAATAAACCAAAACTGGGAATAAAAATACAACGCCCATTCCTAAAACTACTTGTAAAAAGAGGGTAGTGTAATCAGACAAATCAAACAGCTGAGTAATGGAGTTGGAAATGGTGAATAACAACCCGAAGTTGATGGCCAAAGGTAAAATAAGAAAATAACCTACCAAAACGCCTAATAGAAATAAAATCCATACGAAATTAATGACAAATGTAGAATTTTTTCTTTCTTTAGGATGTAGAGCAGGGCTTATAAACCTCCATAATTCCCAAATGATATAGGGGAAAGCCAAAACCATTCCGCCAAAAATAGAAACAGACATCATTACATCAAACTGTTGAAGTAGTTTTTTTTGCTGAACTTTAAAAGTATCAGGAATTACAAAACTTTGGTGCCCAAAAAATTCTTGAGAATAATGATTGATGACTTTAAACGTAATAAAACTGTTTTTGGTAGGAGCAAAAAAGATATGATCCATTATCCAATTAATATTAAAGCCTACAATTAAAGCACCAATAATAATTGCTATAATAGAACGGATAAGGTGTGCTCTAAGCTCGCCAATGTGTCCTAAAAAGGACATTTCTTTTTCTTCTGACATAAATTTTCTAGTTCAGAGTTATTTAAACTTCCAATTGAGTTCTTCCTGATAAGGGATGTTGTATTCTTTTGAAATGAACTTTAAGTTGGATTTAATTTTTTGTATTTCTGCAATATTTTTGGGTAAAATAATACAGTTGGTTTCAAAAATTTTTACAAAAATATAGTTTTCTGTCTCATTAATCTCAGAAAAATCTTTGAAAGCGATAGAACTTTCGCTATTTCCTTCTTTTCCGAACAATTTATCATCCTTAAATTCAGCCCAAAAAGGGATTCCAATTCTTGAAGTCAACTTTTCATCAACAAAATTTTTATAATGTTTTATATATTTTCTTTTTTCAAGAGAAAAATAGATGACTAATAAAACTAGAAAAATGAATAAATTCAAAAAAAACAGATAAGGATCTTTGTAATTGATGAGTAAAAAAATCAATAAAGAAAAATAGATAACAGAAACTATTATTTTATTTTTTCTCCTTGCATTAATAGTAGTTTTGCTATGGTTAGCGCTGAAGAGAAACCAATTTAGGTAATCTTCTTTGCTAAGGCGATATTCAAAACTGAAATATTCTATTTTCTCCATCAAATTTTCTTCTTAATTAATCCCTTCGTCTAACAATCTGTGCAAATCTATAATCCCGAAATAATTACCGTTTTCTGTAACGATGAGTTGTCCGATGTTATTTTGTTTCAAAATCGTCATTGCAGCTTTGGCAAGTGTATCTTTTTCAATGGTTTTAGGGTTACTAGACATAATATCTTTGGCTAAAATTCCGCCAATATTATCTGTTTTTAAAAGCATTCTTCTTAAATCTCCATCAGTAATTACGCCCACAATTTTCGTGTTATCTGTAACCACAGTAATCCCATGTTTAGAACCTGAAATAGAAACAATTACGTCTTTAATGCTCGCATTGATATCAACATGAGGTTTTTGTGAAGACAAAAACTGTTCTACTTTTGCCGTTAAATTTTTACCTAAACTACCACCAGGATGAAACTTGGCAAAATCTTGTTCCTTGAAATTCATTAATTCCATCAAACAAACTGCAAGCGCATCGCCAATTGCCATTTGCACCGTAGTAGAACTTGTTGGCGCCAATTTATTAGGACAAGCTTCTACTTTTACTGAAGAATCTAAAATTACATCCGAAGCTTCTGCTAGTTTAGATTTCAAATTCCCAGTCATGCCAATTAATGCCGAAGAATAATCTTTAAGAAAAGGAACCAAATAGGCAATTTCTGGAGAGTTTCCTGAGTTGGAAATGCACAAAACCACATCGTTTTTCTGGATTACGCCCAAATCTCCGTGGATGGCTTCAGCAGCATGAAGAAATTGTGAGGGGGTTCCTGTAGAATTTAATGTAGCAACAATTTTGTTTCCTACATGTGCAGATTTGCCAATTCCTACCACAATTAATTTTCCTGTGGACTGATGAATAATCTGTACGGCTCTCTCGAAACGTTCATCTATTCTGTCTTTTAGCGCTTCTAATTCAGAAACTTCTACACTGATAGCATTTTTAGCTAACGAAATAATTTCGGCTGTTTTCAAAACAAATTTGATTTAATTTTCAATAAATATGATAAAAATTGACTTTAACAAATTTTTAAATCTTTAAAAGTTTTAAAATATCATTAAAAAATCTTATCTTTGGTAAGATGCAAATTTAGTAAAACTTACACTAAAAGATGAAGCCTAAACATGAAGATTTAACAGAAGCGCTAAAAAAATATTTTGGCTTTTCTACTTTCAAAGGACAACAAGAACTCATCATTTCTACATTATTGAACGGAAATGATGTTTTTGTCTTAATGCCAACTGGTGGTGGTAAATCACTTTGCTATCAGTTACCTGCTTTAATTTCCGAAGGAACTGCTATTGTAGTTTCTCCACTTATCGCACTCATGAAGAACCAAGTAGATGCTATTAATGGGATCTCCGCAGAAGAAGGAGTAGGGCACGTTCTTAATTCTTCACTTAATAAAACACAAACCAAACAAGTTTTTGATGATATTAAAAGTGGTAAAACCAAACTGCTTTATGTGGCACCAGAAAGTTTGGTGAAAGAAGAATACTTAAATTTTTTAAAGGAAATTAAGATTTCTTTCGTAGCGATTGATGAAGCGCATTGTATTTCGGAATGGGGACACGATTTCCGTCCAGAATACAGAAACCTAAAATTAATTATTGATAAAATTGCCAAAGTTCCTGTAATTGCGCTTACTGCAACAGCAACACCAAAAGTGCAAGATGATATTCAAAAAACTCTTGGGATGAGTAATGCTAGAGTTTTTAAAGACAGCTTCAACAGACCTAATTTATATTACGAAATTCGTCCTAAAGTTAATGTAGATAGAGAAATCGTAAAATTCATCAATCAACACAAAGGCAAATCGGGTATTGTCTATTGCCTTAGCCGAAGAAAAGTTGAAGAATTTGCGCAGCTTTTACAAGTCAACGGAATTAATGCTCTGCCTTATCATGCAGGTTTAGACCAAAAAACAAGAGTGGCCAATCAAGATAAATTTTTGATGGAAGAAGCAGACGTAATTGTTGCGACCATTGCCTTCGGAATGGGGATTGATAAGCCAGATGTAAGATTTGTTATTCATTATGACATTCCGAAATCTCTCGAAAGTTATTACCAAGAAACGGGTCGAGCTGGTAGAGACGGCGGCGAA
>JAYRDY010000191.1:0-4050 GCA_041909215.1 Cloacibacterium sp.
AAAACCCAAAAGAAAGAGAATTCTACATTTTGTCAACCAAAAAATTTGGGTGGACTAAAAACGTGCTGATTCATCAAATTGAAAATAAAACGTTTGAAAAATACCTGCTCAACCAAACCAATTTTGAGGAAACTTTACCCGAAAAAATTAAAAATCAAGCCATTTTAGCCGTAAAAGACGAATATATTTTTGATTTTCTAGGTATAGAAGAAGAGCATTCTGAAAGAGATTTAGAACAAAAATTGATACAAAATATTAGAGCATTTTTGTTGGAATTAGGAAGTGATTTTTCCTTTTTGGGAAACCAATACAAAGTAGAACTTTCTGATAAAGAATATTTTATAGATTTGTTGCTGTTTCACAGAAAATTACAAAGTTTGGTAGCAATAGAACTGAAAATAGGAGAATTTCTACCAGAATACAAAGGCAAAATGGAATTCTACCTCAATATTATTAACGACAAAGTAAAACTACCCCACGAAAACGAAGCGATAGGAATTATCATTTGCAAAAGCAAAGACAGAACCATTGTAGAATATTCTCTGAAATCTAGCAATTTGCCTATTGGGATTTCTACCTATTCTACATCGGAGAAACTGCCTAAAAACTACCAAAATCTTTTGCCAAGCAATGAAGAACTATCAGAAAAATTTGAAAATTATTTTAAAAATTTAAAAGATTAATGCGTAACAATGGCAATCTTTTTGCTATAAAAACCAAAAACACACCTTATGAAAACACCACTTTCTTTTCTCTTACTTTTTCTGTTTTTGCTTGTGTTCGGGCAGACAAAGGAAAACTCTTATGAATATAGAAAACAAAAATATGAAGAAACGGTTTATAATGAATTGATGAAAGAATCTAAAATAATGAATTTAAAAAAGTTTGATAAAATTGTTTTAGGAAGTATAGATGAAAGCAAACTAAAAAAAGAAAATGTGGTTTTTATAATTCAGGATTTAGATATAAAGATTTTTTATTATTATGAAGATGTTTACAGTTATACTTCAAGTGAGGCAAGATGCCCATATTACAATCAAGCAATTTTTTGGAATGTAAAGAATGTAAAATATTTGGTTAATAAGTTTAGAAAAAACTTCATCCCCAAAAAATATGGAGTTGAGTTTGGTTTTATTAACGAGAAGGATAAAAATATTTTAAAACATATTGATAATAAGGTGTTTGCAAAAGATCTGTTAAATCAAAAAAAAGGAAAATATGTTGAAATTAATAAAGGAAAAATTTTTGAGAAGGAAATTTTATTTTTTCCATATAACAGAAATAATTTGGAACTAAAGGTCATAGATAATGAAAATGTAAATTTTGACACAGTTAGAATTGAATTTCAGAATTTTAAAGGAAAAGTAATCGGTTTTAAAATAATATATAATGGTAATGAAAAAGAATTGACACAAAAAACCTACCAATACCAAAACAAAAACTGGGTAGAAATCCCAACAATAGATGAATACAAATTTTAAAAATTATAACCCCATGAAACCCTACATTTCTTTCTTTTTGGTTTTTGCTTTTTTGGTGGTGAGTGCGCAGAAGAGTTTAAGAGTTGTTTCACCTTACAGTTTGTCTAATTATGATGAGCTAATAAAAAAATATAAAAACCAAACAAAAAAAAAATCTAGTGAAGTTGTTTTCATAGAAAACACTTATTACTCTGTGAAAAAACTTGATAGTTTACTTCTTATAAAAGATAAATTCAAAAGAGAACAGCTTATTAAAAACGGTGCGAAAACAGAAAATGATATTCTGCCAAATTTGTGGAGAATAAATGATGATATTGTTTTACCATACGCTATTTTTACTCTTAAAGAAAATGATTTTTATTATTATGTAATTGGTAAAAAAGTCTTATTGATGGATAGTAAAACTTTTCATATAAAAATACAGCCAATTGATAATTTTATACAAGAATTTTTAATTGATGATAACAGAAAAATTTACACGAAAAATGTTTATGTAAATAACAAGATAAAATATTCTGATAATTTTAATTCAAAATACAATTATAAAATTGGAAATTCATTAGAATATAATGAAAATAATGAAATAATAAAGTCTTTTGATTGGGATGAAAATGTGAAATACACAATTGAAGAAATTGAGAAAAAATATATGCCAGTTGACAAAGATAATTATTCATATTTTGCAAATAGATTTGATGTTAATAAAGTAATTTATGAGAATAAAATTACTTGGCTGGTTAATTCTGGTAATCAAGAAATTTTGATTAATACCGAAAATGGAAATGTAATTAGTAGAAAAATTCTAACTTATAAAGAATGAAAAAAGTACTTTTAATATTCTGTTTTTTAATTCCTTATTTCGTTTTTTCACAAATTAATTATCCAGCAAAAGATAGTTTAGGAAATTATGGCATTATAAATAGTTTTGGAAAATGGGTAGTGCAACCAAAATATTCTTCAATAGGTGAGTTTTTTGATTATCAATATAATAAAATAGATTCTGCAACTGTATTTGTGGAGAATAATTATTACAAGAACAGCAATATTGTAATTTCCAAAAAGTCAGGTTTAATTTCTGAAAAAGGGAAAATATTAATAAAACCAAAATATGATAGACTCATTTGTTCAAAAGGATTATGCTTGGCTACAGATGAAAAGGAAACTTGGATTATAGATTACCAAGAAAAAAAATTAGAAAAGCCTAAAGAAAATTTAGTATATTTAAAAGATTCTGTTATTGTTTTCACTAATAAAGAAAATCAGTTTTTTTATAAAAAAGTGTTTTCTAATAAAATTTTTGGACCTTTTAAAAATGTTTCTTTTTTTTGGGACAAAAAAATGCTATATGTTGATTATGATGTAAGTAAACAATATGATTACAATGGTAATAAAGTCACTATTAATAATGAAGAAGTTGAAGAAGCACCATTTGAAGTTCCTTTTAAAAATGTAGTTTGGAAAGGTAAAAGTTTTGCGTTATTAGATAAAAATAAAAAAATAATTACAGATTTTTATGATAAAATTTATTATCAAAATGGTTCCTATTTAGTGGAAAGTCATCAAAATAAAAATAAGAGATATACAGTATTAAACAAAAAAGGAGAAATTGTTATAAAGTCTTATTTACCAATTATTTTTTTTAGTAGCAAAGCTTCAATTTCTTATGATTCTATAAATAAAAGATTTTATCTTTTAGAGAATAATAAAAAGACATTAATTAAAAATTTATCAGATAAAAATATTTTTGGAAATTTTTATCCATCTTTTAATTCAGATTTGCATCTAATTTATTTTACAGATACCTATACATATTCTTATTTAGACAAAAAAGGAAATATCATTAGACCAGCTTTTACAATAAAACCAGCTTACACAACTTTCACTAATTTTTATAATCATTATGCTTTTGCGCTTAAAGATGGAAAGTGGTATAGAATAAATGATAAATTAGAAATATTAAATGAAATTAATGTTTCAGGCGTTAGAGGTTTTGATTCGCATGGAAATCATGAATTTACAGATAAAAATGGAAATGTTGGCTTGATGAATTATTTGGGAGAAATTATAGTTAAAGCAGAGTATTACAGAATTACAAATGAGAATGATTTCTATTATAGAGTTGCCAAAAGAGATCCAAATCGTGAAGGATGGGAATTATTTTATTACACAGATTCTAAAGGAAATTATTTAGATAATAATATAACTGAAGCACAATTTTTTTATGCTAAAAATTATTTTGTTATCTATAAAGATTATGATTATTATTTTTATGATTACAAAAATAATTATTTGGGAAGTAGTAGATTAGGTTTAACTTTAGACGTTCCTCAAAACAAAGTTTTTGAACAAAGAGATAATAATGAATAAACTGAAATTATTAAATTTTCACCTTCCGCAGTAAATCTAACAAAGTGGTTCGACGAAGTCAATCTAAACTAATATTGACACTATCCCAAAAAGTGTGTAAGTTAAAAAGTTAAGGCTTGGATTTTATAATCTGAGCCTTTTGTCAAAAATAAGCATAAATTGGTTTAAAACAATACCCCAATTTTGGATTGGCATTGACCAT
>JAYRDY010000192.1:0-4044 GCA_041909215.1 Cloacibacterium sp.
TTTAATTACAACTGCGGAACAAGCAGAAGAAATTATACAAAAATAAGAAGCAGATGTAATTTTGTTGGCAAGAGAACTTTTGAGAAATCCTTATTTTGTGGCAAAAAGTTCATGGGAAAATCATCAAGAAAGCTTCTTCCCGCCGCAATACGAAAGAGGTAAACCTTAATTAATACAATAAAAGGTTCCAGTAAAATGGAACCTTTTATTATTTAAATGATTTTGTTTTATTCTTAAGATGTTTTAATGTTTTTTTTAGAAATGGCTTTTAATAAAAAATAGCCAGAAAATCCAGAAATTGCAGAAGCTATCAGGATAGCGAATTTGGCTTCGTCTTGTATTTCGGTGTGACCTTTGTATGAAAGCAACGCAATGAAAATTGACATCGTAAAGCCAATACCTGCTAATAAACCTGCGCCAATCATTTGAGACCAATTGCTTTTATTTGGTAAGTTACTTAATTTCAGCTTTATAGCAATTAGTGAAAATAAATTAATGCCAATTACTTTACCTAAAAACAAACCTAAAATAATTCCATAACCGAAATTGGTAAATAAACCATCAACCATGCCATCGTGAAATTTAATGTTGGTATTGGCTAAAGCGAAAATTGGCATAATGATATAACTTACAGGGAAATGCAGTTTTTCTTCTAATTTTTCTAGAGGAGAAATTTCTGTAGTGCTTACGTTGGTTGGGATGGTAAATGCTAATAAAACACCAGCAATTGTAGCGTGAATTCCGCTGTGATGCATACAATACCAAAGAAAAATCCCTGGAATGATGTAAAAAATATGTTTTTTGACTTTCAGATAGTTTAAAACAATCAAAATCACTATTATTAAAGCACTTAATAATAAGTAAGTGGTTTCTAATTTTTCTGTGTAGAAAATGGCAATTACTACGATTGCGCCTAAATCATCAACAATAGCTAAAGCAGTAAGAAAAATTTTAACAGAAGCGGGAACTCTGTTTCCAAGCATAGAAATGATGGCCAAAGAAAAGGCAATGTCTGTGGCCATTGGGATTCCCCAGCCGTTTTGATACTCCGTTCCGTGGTTGAAAAGGGTGAAAATTAATGCAGGAACCAACATTCCGCCAATGGCTGCAAAAATAGGTAATGAAGCGCTTTTAAAGTTCGAAAGTTCGCCTTCAACCAATTCTCTTTTAATTTCCAAACCTACTAATAGGAAGAAAATGGCCATTAATCCATCATTAATCCACATGCTTGTGGAATAAGGCCCAATGAAGGTGTCTAATAAACTCTGAAAGCCTTCGCCTAAAGACGAATTTGCAATTAGTAGCGATAATGCGACACAAATAACTAATAAATTACCAGATGATTGTGCAAACTGAAAAAATTTCTTGAAATATTGGGTAATTAACATATTTATAACCTTTTTACAGTGGTAACACTTAGAACGTTTTTCAATTGTTTTAGTGTTTCTTCTAATTGACTTTTGTTTTTCACCTCTAAAGTGATGCTGCCTAAGAAAATTCCGTCATTACTTTCAATAGAAATACTTTTCATATCGATATTCATGGCGTTGCTAATGACTTCGGTAATGTCATTCACAAGCCCTTTTCTGTCAATTCCTTCAATCTCAATTTTCACTCTGCTTTTGTATTTTTCTTCATTAACCCATTTTGCAGGAATTACTCTATAATCATAATTGGCTCTAAGGTTTATTGCATTCGGGCAATTATCATTGTGTACTTTAATTCCATCAGAAATGGTGATGAATCCAAAGATTTTATCTCCAGGAATTACGGTGCAGCATTTCGCAAAACTATAATTGAGTTTTTCTTCGTCTTTACCAAAAACAATTAAGTCTAAATCTGTTGTTGGCGTTTCTTCGAATGCAATTGTAGAAGACTTTCTGAATTTCTGAAAGAATGTTTTAAGCGTGCTTTTAGAGTCCACATACTTTTTAAGGTCTGTAGTGTCATAAGTTCCGTCATAAAATTTCAAGAATAAATCCTGAGAGGTTTTAAGATTAAAGTATTTTTGGATATTATTAACTTCTTCTTCATTAAAATTGAGTTTTGCATGTCTCAATTTTCTTTGGAAGATTTCTTTACCTTCTGCAACTTGGTTGTTTTTTTCTGAATTTAAAGCGGCTTTTATTCTCGATCTTGCTTTAGAAGTTACTACAATATCGAGCCAATCTTGTTTTGGTTTTTGGTTCTGTGAAGAAAGGATGTCTATTTGGTCACCGTTTTGTAAAACATAAGAAATTGGGACTAATTTTCCATTAATCTTAGCGCCAAGACATTTCATTCCTAAATTAGAGTGCACGGAAAAAGCAAAATCTAAAGCGGTTGAACCAACTGGTAAAATCTTAATTTCGCCTTTTGGCGTGAAAACAAAAACTTCTTTAGAGTAAAGATTGAGTTTAATATTATCTAAAAGTTCTGTTGTAGAAAGGTTTTGCTGCTGTTCTATTACTTCTCTAATCTGAGAAACCCATTGCTCGAAGTTTTTGTCATCAGAATTTTGTTTGAAGCCTTCTTTGTATTTATAATGCGCAGCAACACCTTTTTCGGCAATTTCGTCCATTCTTTCAGAACGAATTTGCACCTCAATCCATTTTTTATCAGGGCCAAGAACGGTTAAGTGTAAACTTTCATAACCTGTAGAACGTGGATTGGTAATCCAATCGCGCATTCGCTGAGGGTTACTGTGGTACAAATCTGTTACAATAGAATAAATCTTCCAGGCGATAAATTTTTCGTTTTTAGCATCAGATTTATAAATAATTCTGATGGCGTAATTGTCATAAACTTCTTCAAAAGGTACATTTTGCTTCAGCATTTTTCTATAAATAGAAGAAATGGCTTTCGCTCTGCCTTTAATGGTGAAATGTAGATTTTCTGCTTTTAACTGTTCTGAAACTTCTTTTTTAAATTCTTCTACATACTTTTCTCTGTTGTCTTTTGCCAGTTCTAGTTTATTGGCAATATCATAATAAACATCAGGATTATTATATTTTAAAGAAAGATCTTCAAGTTCAGATTTAATGTTATACAAACCTAATCTGTGCGCAAGAGGTGCATAAATGTAAGAGGTTTCTGAAGCAATTTTCTTTTGCTTATCATCTCGCATACTTTCCAGAGTTCTCATATTGTGCAATCTGTCTGCAATTTTGATGAGAATAACCCGGAAATCTTCCGAAAGCGTAAGCAAAAGTTTTCTGTAATTTTCAGACTGAACCGAGATGTTTTGGTGGTTCATTACTGATATTTTGGTTAAACCTTTAACAATATCAGCAATTTTTTGCCCGAAAATTTTCTTTAAATCTTCGTAAGTATAATCAGAATCTTCAATAACATCGTGCAAAAGTGCGCAAGCGATAGAAGTAGTTCCTAGTCCAATTTCATTTGCTACAATTTTAGCAACTTCAATTGGGTGATAAATGTAGGGCTCGCCCGTTTTCCTTCTTTGGTCTTTGTGCGCATCTAGAGCTATGTCAAAAGCTTTTCTTATGACTTTGTTTTGTTCTTCATCTAGTGTTCGGTATGTGTTAGAAATAAGGTCTTTGTATCTGGACTGTATTTCTTTATTTTCTTTTTCTAAATCATAAACCATCTTCCATATTTGCTTTAGTTCAGACGAAAATACAAAAAAAAGCTTTAAAATAAAAGCTATTGATAAAAATATGAAAGATAAAACCCGAAATTGCTTTCGGGTTTTTATAAAAAATTTAATTTGATATGAAAAATTATTTACCTACATTAAGTTCGGTGTTAATTCCTGTGCTGATTTCAGAACTAGAAGTTTTAATTTCTGGCATTGCGTAAATTAGCATTTTAGCTTTTAAGGCCACTACTTTCTTTACGTAGTCTAAATTTTTTGCTTCTTCGAAAGGGAGATTGTCTAATTCGTATGTGTTGACTACTTTGTTTTCTGCGAAAACTTTTTTGGCTTTTTCCGCTTCTTGATTGTTGTTAATGGCTACACTTACAATTAAAGAATCTGTTGCGGCAGCTTCTTCGTGAGCGTCTTCAGTGAAAAGTTTAGCCCAAATAGATTTTTTTTCTACT
>JAYRDY010000193.1:0-4017 GCA_041909215.1 Cloacibacterium sp.
TTTGTTAGGAGAATTAACCTTTTGCCCTAAAGATCATTGAGCACTTAACTTTGGGTGGCTGTTTTTTTATTAATTTTACTCAAAACTAATAAGCTCTAAGAATATCAACTGATTTTTAACGAATAGTACAATTTTTGCTGTGGATTGTAAATCTGAGTAAGTTTGGCACAAAGTCAGGAGACTTTGCGCAGCGGTACATTTGTACAGTATAGGTAGCCAATCTTACAGACTCGATTTCGTGGATTTGTAATCTGTGATTTTTCCCTGTAAAAAAGAAAAACCACTCTAATAAAAGAGTGGGTAAAAACTAATAGCCAATGAGTTTTCCTGAAGTATTAAAACGAAGCTCAGTATTGTTTATTAAATCAACCTCATATCCATAAGGTTTTTTATCAATATTCTCAATAGGGAAAGTAGGGTAGTTTGTATTAATATAGCTAACGATTTCCTCATCTATAAAACTAGTTGGAATTGATAGTCCATTCCCGTCAACTTCTGTCCATTCTCCTATTCGATTGAAATCAATTGTAATACCGTTGTTTACAAATATTTCATAATATTCATCAAATGATGAAACATCTTTTGTAGCTCTATTTACTTGAAAACCATTAAAATTTGTTTCTAAAAAGTTTCTTGATTGTTTTGGTAATTCGGTGATTTCAATTCTTACTTCAGAGTTTTCTGAATTTTCAGATCTACATGAATTTATTGTGAAGATGATAGATGTAATGGCTAAAATATATAAAATGTTATTTTTCATTGTTTATTGTATTTCAGCTATTTAATCAATTTTTACAAATTCTCCTTTAGAATTAAATTCTAATTCTAAACTATTAGACAGTTTAATCTCTTGTCTCTTTAAAACACTTTTTTCAATTTTTACAATTTGAGTGTTAGGAAATTTCTTATTAACATAGTTAGCAATAGAAGGTTTCACGAGTTTAGAAGGAATTGCATTTCTTTTACAGTCAATTTCTGTCCAAATACCGTTACTGTTGAAATCAATTTCTGACCCATCGGTAAATTTAACAGAATAATCAGTTGAAATTAGTTCTTTATCAGCAATGATATAATCAATTGTTTTATCAGAGAAATTTGTTTTGATTAGTTTTTGTGCATTAAGTGGTAATTGTTTTCTTACAATAATCGTTTCCTGTGCATTGGCTGTAATACTTATTAATAAAAAACAATAAGTAAAAAACATTGTTGCTAAATTTTTCATAATGAATAGATTTAATAATTAATACGACAAAGTTCAGCCTTGAATTAGGAAAGAATTAGGAATTTTTATTTTTTAAGGAAAATATATGAAAGGGATCTTCAAAATCATAGTAAATATTAATATTACTGTGATGGTCAACAATAGTTTTAACTATTGATAATCCCAATCCCGTAGATAATTGATCTCCTGATTCTTTATAAAAACGGTTAAAAATATCTCTTGAATTTAAAGGTGTTTTTCGGTTAGAATTATTTTTGATTTTCAAAGAATGATTATCTAGTTCAATAATAATTTTCCCGTTGTTTGTATTGTGTTTTATTGCGTTTTTAAAAAGGTTTGATAGTAAAGAATACGCTAAATCTTTATTTATTATAGTCTTAAACTCACCATTTTCTATCAAATCTAATTCAATAGATTTAAATTCTAATATACTGCTAAAATCGGAAATCATAGTTTTAACAACATCATTAAAAACAACTTCTTCCTTGTCTTTAAACTGTTGATTTTCTATTTTGGAAAGCATTAACAGCGATTGGTTAAGAGTTGACATTCGTTTTAATGTATCTCTAATTTGACTAATTTCTTGATAATTTATTTGTGTCAAATCATCACTTTCTAATAGGACATCAATTTGATTGAGAGCTACAGCAATTGGTGTTTGTAGCTCATGAGATGCGTTTTCAATGAATTGTTTTTGTTGATAAACTGATTTTTCATTTCGAGAAATCATTTTGTTAATTTCACTATCCAAAAGCTTAAATTCAGTGATTTGAGTTTTACTTGTCATTAATTTTTTACTTTGCCCAAATTCATAATCACTTAAATAATTAAGTGTGGAATAAAAAGGTTTCCAAATCTTTTTTAAAGAGATGTTATTAATGATAAGAATACTTGCAACAATAAAAATATAAAGAACTACTAAAGCAATTAAAAGGGATTCTATAAAATCATCTTCTTCCACAGTAGCGGTTCTTATTTCAAGTTTATGATGGTTACCATTTTTATCTATGAAAAAAGTTTCTAAAACTCTGTAGGGTTCCATTTCTTCATCATATTCCATAAAAAAATTTTCATTCCTAAAGCTATCGGTTTCTAGATAATCCTTTGCAGATACGGGTGTAATTCTGTATTGATTTAAATCAAATTGATTCTGTTTCAAAACAGCATCATCTTCATAAGCTTTTCTTATGATTTGAATTTTTTGGTCTTTTAATCCATCATCAGTATTATCATACAACTCTTCTAACATTAGGGCGTAAAAAAGACTCGTCCATGCGGCAATTACGATAAGTAGTGCTGTCGCTAAATACTTGAGCGTGTAATTTTTTAAAGTTATACTCATACCAATTTATAGCCTATTCCATAAACTGCATGAAAATCTGCATCTGAATGAGCTTCTTTTAATTTTTTTCTTAAGTTTTTAATCTGCGAATAAATAAAATCTAAACTATCTGCTTGATCAATATGATCTCCCCAAACAAGTTCTGCAAGTGTTGTCTTTTGAAGTGTTTTTTCGGGTCTGATTATAAAATAATATAGCAAATCAAATTCCTTTCGATTCAAAATTAATGGGTGTTCATTTACGAAAACCGTTCGTTCCTCTGGGTCAAGAGTAATATTTTTAAAAGAAATACTTTTTTTTCCTTCTTGGTTTTTTCTTCTAATAGCTGCTTTTATTCGAGCGTGAAGCTCTAATAAGTTATATGGTTTTGCAAGATAATCATCAGCTCCTAAATCTAAGCCTTTGACTTTGTCTTCTATAGCATCTTTTGCAGATAAAATAATTACAGGAGAATCTTTACCCGTTTTCTTTAGAGCTTTTAAGATGTCTATACCATTTCCATTAGGTAGCATGATATCAAGTAAGATGCAGTCATAATCATAGATACCTATTTTTTCAATTCCCGATAAATAATCCATGGCAGTTTCGATAACATATTTTTCCGATTCTAGAAATTTTGTTAGTGTAGAAACTAATGCAGGTTCGTCTTCAATAATTAATATTTTCATAATGTAAGTCTGACACAATTTCACAATTGTACTTATAAATTTAGGAAAAAATTAGGAATTATATATCTTTAAAATCGAACACTTTTATTAGAGGTAGTTATTTTAACTTTTCAACTCTCGTTTTTTAGCAAATTAAACTCTATTTTCAGTAGTTTATTGAGGTATTTAATTGGGCTTCTTAGTTTTACATCAAATCAAAACACTTTTGTTGATGATTTATACGAACGTATTGTATGTTATTGTTTACATTGGACTTTTACTGAATGTTTTTAGTATCCCAAATGTTGTGGATTTATAATCTGTGACTTATCAACTTCACTTTGCAAAGTTTGCAACTTTGAGCAATAATAAAAAGTAGCAAATGAATTTTTGTAAAAAGTACAATAAATCAAATACATTATACCCTTTAATTTTAAAATAATACTGTCAAAAATCATTAGAATATCTTCATAGAAACAAATTATAAACAAAAATATAATGGTAAATTTGAAAAATATTTAAAAACAATGATTTCAACAGAAATGTTGATGAAATAGATAAGAAATTAATATTAAAATGAAAAGAGTATTAGTAGCAACAGGAGGTGGAGATTGCCCAGGATTAAATGCGGTAATGAGAGGGGTGGTAAAAAGAGCATCCCAAGAAAAAGATTGGGAAGTGGTAGGAAGCATCAATGCGTATGACGGAATTTTAAAAGAACCCACAGAAATTATGGTTTTAGATGATAAAACCGTAGCAGGAATTCATAAAGATGGCGGAACAATTATAGGAACTACCAACAAAGG
>JAYRDY010000194.1:0-4000 GCA_041909215.1 Cloacibacterium sp.
GTCAATCTAAAGGTTTAAGACAAGAAGCAGTAGCCACTTATCAGAAAAAATTTACGGATAAGTCTCAAAAATTAGATTTTCAGTTCACTTATAGCAATAACAACAGCTCGTTTATACAAAATAATCTAAACAGTAATTCTGTTTCGCTAGACAACACCTCAGATTTCAATTTATATAATTTCAAAATAGATTATTCTCAAGGAATTAAAATTTTAGATGGAGGAAAAATAAGCCTTGGTGCATTGTATGACAACCAAACTTACACTACAGCCAGCAAAGGCATTACCAACTTAGATTATACTCGTTATACTTTTTCTAGCTATGGTGAAGCACAAGCGAAACTAAAAAAATTCACTTTTACTTTAGGAGCCAGAGCAGAAAATTATGATATTTCTGGAACTACGGTAACTAAAGACAATAATGGAAATCTGAAAACAGATGACTTAATTCCTTTCAAAAAATTCAAGTTTTTCCCGAATGCAAGTGTACAATACAACATTTTTCCGCAAGCGTTTTTCAAAATCAATTATAACAAAAAAATTAATTTACCCAGTGTTTCTCTCTTAAATCCCAACAACACGGTTTACCAAGGCTCTACTGTAATTACCAACGGAAACCCTTACTTACAACCTACTATTTATGACAATCTAGAGGCTGAACTCAACGCTTTTGATTATATGTTTATTGGATACAATACCAGTTGGGTTAACAACCAAATTGTACAGAAAGTATCTAGAGACGGCAATGTTATTGTAAGCTCTCAGGCGCAAATAAACCAATTAAGAACCCACAACTTCAAGGTTGGTTTCCCGCTTCCGTTTGCCGTTTTCTCTAAATCTTTGAAAGAAATTTTCGCTTCGAATCCCAACCCAGACAAATATAATTACTTGTATTTTTATTTAGGCTACCAACTCCAAGATATGCCAGACATTAAAAGTAATGGTTTTTGGATTTATAATTTAATGGGCCAATTTATTCTGCCTAAAAACATTAAAATGGTGGCTAATTATAGTTATGTAGCACCAAGAGGAAATTATTATTATTTTGACATAAAATACCCACTCCACAACTCTTTTGATATTAATATTTCTAAAAAATTCTTGAAAGATAGACTCAGTGTTTCGGTTTTTGCAAATGATATTTTCAACCAAAATAAAACCAAGCTTCAGTCTTTTTTTGGAAACGTAAATATTGCTAACAATTACGATTCTAGAAATTTCGGATTTACCCTAAATTACAAAATTCCTACTAGAAATAAACTCGCAAAAGAAGACCCTACTCTTATCAACAATCAAGAAAAGAAAGATGACAATGGTGATTTGCTACAGAAAGGGCAATAAGCAATAAAAAATCCGAGACATTTATCTCGGATTATTTTATTCTTCACAAGCTCGCCAAACCGCATCATTTTGCGGAACTGGCGCTACAATTTCTATATGTTCTTTGGTTACAGGATGAATGAAATCTAATTTTCTGGCATGGAGCGAAATCCCACCATCAGGGTTAGAACGTGGCGCTCCATATTTTAAATCGCCTTTTATGGAAGCTCCAATTTTTGAAAGTTGTGCTCGGATTTGATGATGTCTTCCCGTTTCTAAATCAATTTCTAAAAGCAAATAATTATCTAAAGTTTTAATAATATTGTAAGTAAGAATAGCCTCTTTAGCACCTTCTGTGGGTTTCGTGAAAATAATAGCCTTGTTATTTTTTTCATTTTTTTTGAGGTAATGCACCAAACGCTGTGTTTGCGGAATCATTTCTTTAGCTACTACAGCCCAATAAGTCTTCTTGATTTCACGATTTTTCACCATTTGAGTTAATCTCGAAAGTGCTTTAGAAGTTTTCGCATAAATCACCAAACCAGAAGTTGGCCTATCAATCCTATGAACCAAGCCCAGAAAAACATTCCCTGGCTTATGATCTCTAATTTTGATGAAATTTTTAATGGATTCTAAAAGAGATTCATCACCTGTTTTGTCTCCCTGTACCAATTGTCCTGCATTTTTATTGATAACTAGAAGATGATTGTCTTCAAAGATGATTTGAGAAGCGATATTTGAGTTCGAGTTTTGCATTATTCTGATTATCGTACAAAGGTATTAAATAAAAAAAGTTGAGCAAACACTCAACTTTCTAGCTTTATACTGATTTTTTATTAATAACTTTCATCTTGATTAGGGAAACTTACGTCTTTTACATCTTTTACGTATTGTGCAACAGCACCTGTAATTTCGGTGTAAAGATCTAAATATCTTCTTAAAAATTTCGGCGAAAATCCTTTGTTCATCCCTACCATATCATGATAAACGAGAACCTGACCATCACAACCAGAACCTGCGCCAATACCAATGGTTGGAATGTTTATACTTTCAGTTACTTTTTTTGCCAAATCCGCAGGTATTTTTTCTAAAACAAGTGCAAAACATCCTAATTTTTCTAGAATTTTCGCATCATTTATCAATTTCTGAGCTTCTGCATCTTCTTTTGCTCTTACTTTATAAGTCCCGAACTGATATATAGATTGTGGCGTTAACCCTAAATGTCCCATTACAGGAATTCCTGCATTAATTAATCTAGAAACAGATTCCGCAATTTCTTCGCCACCTTCAATCTTAACAGCATGCGCTCCAGACTCTTTCATCATCCTTACTCCAGACTCCAATGCTTTTTGAGGATCAGACTGATAAGTCCCGAATGGCAAATCTGCGACTACCAAAGCTCTATCTACACCTCTTACCACGCATTGTGCATGATAAATCATTTGATCTAAAGTTATCGGAAGTGTTGTCTCATGCCCGGCCATTACATTGGCAGCTGAGTCTCCCACCAAAATAGCATCTACTCCACCTGCATCAACCATTTTAGCAGTTGTATAATCGTAAGCGGTAAGCATGGTGATTTTCTCCTTATCGAACTTCATTTTTCGTAAGGTTTCGGTGGTTACTTTTTTAATTTCAGAATGAACAGACATAATAAATATAATTAATTTTCTGCATGCAGCAAATTGCAGAACATAAAAGATAAAAGCCGACTGCTGTTTGTCGGCTTGTTATTATTATAGAACTACGTGTCCTAGTTTTTTCAGTTTTTCGTGGTTAAGGATTTTAATATTTCTGCCTTCCACTTCAATGTACTGATCTTGTTTAAACTCAGATATTAATCTAATGGCGCTTTCTGTAGCGGTACCAATTAAGTTGGCTATTTCTTCTCTGGTTAAAGAGATTTTAATAAACCCTTCAGGATCTGTGCCTAATTTTTGTTCGAGAAGTAAAAGCACTTCTGCCAATCTTTCTCTCACTGTTTTTTGAGCCAAGAAAGTTACCGTATTAGAACTTTCTCCCAACTCAAAAGATATTTTCTGAAGCATTGCATAAGAAAGCTGAGAATCTACCTCAAGAAGATGTAAAAAAACTTCTCCTGGGATAAAAATAGCTTGCAAATCACTCATTGCCTCTGCAGTTGCTTGGTAAGGTTCACCAACAATTAGGGAACGGTACCCAATAATATCTCCTTCTTTTACAAATCTTAAAATTTGTTCTTTTCTATTAAATCCTAGTTTGTACAGTTTTGCTGTTCCACTTTCTATAAAGAAAACACCATCTACAGCTCTGCCTTCTTCAAAAAGGGCTTCTCCTTTATTGAAAAATACCGTCTGTCTCGCATTTATATATTTAGTGTAATCTTCTTTAGATAGGATTTCTTTAAAAGCTTTATCATTAAAAACACTCAGAAATTTGTTCTCAATAAAAGTTTGTTTTTCTAAAGACATAATTTAGATTTATATGATATTAATCAGCAAAATTATAACTTTTTTAAAATTTATCATAATTTATTTTTGTCTTATTTTTGCAAATTAATTAAAACAGATGGCAGAGAATTGTTTTCATTGCGGACAAGAGATACAAAAAGATAGAATTATCTTTGATGAGAAGGCGTTTTGTTGTAACGGATGCAAATCTGTTTACGAAATTCTGAACATCAATAATCTCGGAAATTTTTA
>JAYRDY010000195.1:0-3937 GCA_041909215.1 Cloacibacterium sp.
TCTGTTGTCAATGAAGTTTTATGGATATAAGCAGAATTAAAATCTTGCAATTCTATTTTTCCTAAATCGGTTTCGTTTTTTTGACAGATATAACTTAACTTATCATCTAGAAACATCTCAAATTTCTTCGCAACATTAAATCTCTCAAAAGAAGTATAGTTCTTATTTTCACATTTATTGAGAAACTCTTGAATGAAATTTTTGGCAATGGTTTGTCTTTCTGTATTGATGTTTTTATCTGAAATTTTCTTGTAAAAACTTTGTGCTGAAAGCAAAGAACTGAAAAATAAGGCAATAATGATGAGGTTTTTCATGGTAATTAGTTTTTTGTGAAAAAGTTTTTATTTTTTATAAAATATGATGCCACATCTCTTAATATGTTCTTTTACTTCTTCATTTTCAATATTTTTATAAATCAATAAATCAAAAGTATAAGGTAATAATAAATTATCTAATTCAATATTGATTTGATTTAAAATTCTAAGATTTATGTTACCAAAAATCACCAAATCTATATCAGAGTTATTACGGTAATTTCCTTTGGCTCGTGAACCAAAAATAATAACTTTTTCTATCTCTTGATATGGAGAGAAAATTTTGTGAATATTTTCAATTTCGGTATCTAAAAGTCCAAATTTCATCATTAAAACAAATCTATTTGTTTATTTTGGTCTAATTTTTCTTGCATTGTTTTCTTAAAATCTTCAAATGCATCATAATATTGATTAATGATTGCTGCATAGATTTCTTCTGCGGTTTCTTTGTCATACGTGTGAGAAGTTCTATTTCTGTTCTGTATCATTTCCATCCAAAGATGCCCATTTTTGATTAAATTCATTTTAAATGCTTCTCTGGTTGCATCTCTAGAGCCTCCTATTTCTGTATTTCCTTGATAATAGGCATAATCCTTCATTACGTTCCATGCTAACTCATGAGTATATTCAAAACGTTGGATTAATCCTTCTTTCATCATTTCATCTAATACTTCATCTAAATTATCTTCCTCATTTTGATAATCTTCTCTAATGTATTCTATTGATTGCTGAAGTTTTTCTAGCGCTTTTTTATAATTAGAAAAACGCTGAATCCATCTTATATCTCTTTCCATATTACAAATGTAATTAAAAATTTAAGTCTTATTCTTTCAAGAAACCATATTCATACACTTTTGGTTCTATTTTTTTGGCTAGAATTTTTATAGCAGTACGTAGTTCTGCAATAAGTTTCATATACGTTTCATCACCACTTTTATTGTTCATCTTTCCTTTTTCGTTGCGTCCTTGGAAATGTTCTCTAATATCATACAAACTAGCATTTACATTTACATTAGGTTGTGAATGATAATATTTCCAAAGATTTCTACCCGCATCAAAAACAAGTTTAGCTTCTTCTGAAAATTCTAGTTTTTGAGCTTCTTTTTTAGATTTTTCTTGGCTAAATAAATCTTGTGTTTCATTTTCAATTTTCAGTTTTCCAGCAATAAAGTCTGTCATAAAATTGCTTTCAAACTTACTTCTAGCATTTACTTCTAATTCTGTAAATGGAATCCAGTGGTTGGTTCCAAATTGAGATTGTATATTATTAGAAAACAAAGTAAAAGCAAGGCAATCATTTTGAAATTCGGAGTCTGACTTCCATTTTTCATTTGGAAAAAGAAATTGGTCTTTATTATTAATCCAGTTCATATCTATTACTTGTCTAACTGACAAATAAATTGACATTACAAGTAAGTTATTTTGAGAAATTTTAGCAGTTTTGTGCTGTTTAATGTCACTTTCTGTTGGCTTTGACGTAATATAAACACCATTTTGCTGTTGCATATCAACTCCAGGTAATATTAGAAATCCAATTGAATTATTCTTATTGTCATAGAATTTTCTTAACCATGAACTTATAAAATTCTGTGAATTAATTGAGTAGAAATTTTTGATACCTACACATTCATTATCAAATACATCAGTTTGAATATTTTCAAAGGATTTAGATTTATTTAATTCCCATATAAGAAACCCTATAGGAAAATTTCCTTTTACATTATCAAAAGTATTTGCTTTACATATAAATCCTTTTTTAAAATCTGCTTTAAAGAACTCTCTAAATTTTGAAAAATTTTGTGAATTAATGAATTTAACTGTACTAAAAGAGGCAAGTTTAACATTCAATAATTCTTTATAAATTCTTAAAAAGAATTGAATGTAAAGTTCTCTCGTAGCAGTTCCAACTGATTTACTAAATTCATTGTAAATCTTGTTTTCTTTTGCTACATTTGATTTATGTTCACCATGATTTATTATAGTTGTTCTACTACCATGTTCCGCATAAGGAGGATTTATATAAATCACTAATTTCTTGCGTTTTTCTTCGTCTATAATGATGTTATACAAATCATCGGGTAATTTTCCGCCTTTAGATTTTGGCAGAAATTCGTCATTCAAGAAATCAAACTGAAATACATAATCGTGCAACAACAAAGCGCCGTTTTCTATACGCTCGTGCATAGCATTTACATCAGATTGGTCTAGTGTAGAAGCAAAAATGTGGTATTTATTGGTAAGACCAGCTAATAAATTTCCTGTTCCTGCTGCACAATCCCAAATGTAATATTCGTCTTGCCAATCTTCGCCCAAAACATCGGCAATGTATTTCTGCGAAAGTTCTACCCAAATTCTTGGTGTAAAATAAGCACCTTTTCTTTCTCTAATATCTTGCGGAACGAGTAAGTCTTTTCTTTCTAAAATATATTTTTGAAATTCTTCAAGCGGTGGTCTTTTGTATTTTTTCCAAAATTGTTCGTAGGGTTTTTTATCCGTAAAAGGAATGGTAGCATTGAACAAGGATTTCAGATTTTCTTTGGCAATTTCGTAATGTCCGTTTTTAAATACTACAAAAAGATTTTCAGAAATTGGGGTATCATCTTCTATTACAGGAGTTCCTTTATCATCTACAAATAAATCTGCTAAAAAGAAATTATTGTCTAAAATATTTTGTTTTTTTCCTTCTTCCCAATTAAAATCTATGTGTGGTTTTACTTGTTCTACCCAGCGTAAATAGATAGGGACAAAATTGTTTTTATTAATAAGAATTTTGCCAGATTCTGTAGCCTTTGCGAGATTATTTTTAATGAAAAATTTAAGTTCTTTTTCATCTTTTAGAAAATCATACAAATAATCATTTTTGTCTAAAGATTTTTGAACACGTTCTCTAATAATTGAAAATTCTTTGGTGTTTTGATTGCTACTGGTAACATTCCAATTAAAATCATTGAGCGAGAAAATATCTAATACAGCATTATAAGGAATAAAAGCAATCTTTTTACCATCAAAAGCTCCTAAAAAAGCAGGGGGTAAAGTTTTGTCAAAAGTTCTAGCTTTACCAATGGTGAGAATTAATTGTGCAAACATAGAAATTACATCATAATCTCCAGTTTTAGCTTCTGCCCAAAGTAAATTTATATCATCAAATAATTTAGTTTGTTTTGGATTTTTGTTTTTAGGGGTTACACAGAAATCTATGTTTCCTAAAATTTTAGTAGTATCAAAATCACCAAAAAAATCTTGTCCTACTTTGTTCTTAACCTCTTCTTCGCGAATATTTGCGTATTTCATTTGTTGATTATAATTTTTTTAGTGGTCAAATGCAATCACTTATTACAAGCATTTTTGATTTTGAACATTAATAAAAGTGATTTCATGGTTTATAAAGTAATTCTTAAATCCAAATATACAAAAACACTCGCAATTTTTCCCTATTTTCGCCAACTCATAACTCATACTTCATCACTTATAACTTAATAAAAATGTTCAGCAAAGAAGAAGCTGCTAAAATAAAAAAGGAATTTTGGACCAGTTTCGGGAAGTCGTTTCCGAGAAAATGGATTTTGTATGATACTAAAATCAAAGATTTCGCCTTTAAATTCTATTGTGATAATAAAAAAGCC
>JAYRDY010000196.1:0-3915 GCA_041909215.1 Cloacibacterium sp.
AGATGGAACACTTAGGACCGAAGATTAATATTAAGTTAAAATATTGATTATGAATTTGTTTTAACAGAATATTCTTTTAACTTTTTTATATCCAAATCTTAGCTCTATTTTTTTGTTTGATGTTAAAAAAGCTTTATCGCTTTGGCATAAATAAAAAGCCGAAAGAAAATAATTTTCTTTCGGCTTTAAAATTCAAACTAAAAAGGAATGATTAATCAACCATTATTTTTGTTGATTTATTAGCAGTTTTCACAAAATAAACTCCTTTCGGTAGTTTCTTAAGGTTCACTTTTTCTTTATTCCCTACATTGTTTATGGTTTGTACTAATTTACCATTCGCATCATAAATTTGTACGGTTTCTTTGTTTTTAAGACCACTAATAAAAAATTCATTATTTTTTATTGGGTTAGGATAAACAGAAAGTTTCTCTGTTTTAGCTGCAATATCTTCTGTAGCCATTGCGCTATAACACGTCCAAGAAAGGTTATCAAAAGCTACTCTATTGCTAGATGTATCTACCAACTCTATCGTAAAATCTCCTGCAACGTTAATATTATCAATCACCTGAGTACTTGCTGTTTTAGAATAAGGTATTTGCCCCACCACTACTCCATTAATCTTAAGCGTGTAATTGCCCGCTGAATCTGAAAACGGCAAATATGTTTTTACTGTTAAACTGCCGATACCACCAGAAATTGTAGATGATTTAAGACTACCGTTTTTAATACAAATTGCCTTATTGTTAGCATCAATATTAATTTGTGTATCAATTCTTGTATTAGATGCTGTCCAAATAATATTGTTATTCGTCCAAGTTCTGCTTTCGTAAGATGAATCTGGAGATGAGTTACTTGATGTGTTTCCGAAATCCTCTGTACCACAAGTTGTTGCTGTACTGCCTGTACCGCCCGTTCCGCCAGATGCATCTGTTGTTGCCGAAACAGCATTGCTATTGGTAGATTTATTACCTGCATAATCTTTTGCGACTACATATACATTATACGTTGTAGATGGAGTAAGCCCAGAAATAGTAGCTCCAGGATTATAAACAGTAGAATAATACACTCCATCTATGTAGATATCATAACTTGCTACGCCTGTGTTATCGGTAGAAGCCCCCCAACTTAAAACGATGCTTGTAGAAGTTTTACCTGTAACCAATAAATTGGTTGGTGCAGTAGGCGCCTCTGTATCTGTTGTATTGCCAGCACCTGAAAAAGTATCTGGCCATGTGTTCTGTGCAGTAGGCCCTCCCCAAATAACCGTTGCCAAATAAGGGTTATCTATAAAAGGATTTCTGTTGTGCTGAATTTTAAAAACTTCCTCGTTTCTTGTTCTCTCAAAATTAGAAACAGGATCTTCTATATTCCATTTCAAAAGGATATCAGGAAAATCTGATGAATAAGTTGCAGGGTTCATTGTAATATTCAGCGGTAAACAACGAGAATTGTATCTTACATACATGTACATCAAAATTCTGGCTACATCGCCCTTCCACTCATCGCCAGGATACCAGCCACCACGACTTGTTTTATAAGCTGTTGCACCAGAACCGTCATCAAACAATAAACTACCTCTTGTGCTATTCAATGTATTATCAGCAGGACGAAGATGGTGACCATCTGCACCTGGCCCTGATGTACCTAAGTTTGGTGTGCCTTTAGATTTCGCATAAACGTGCTCTCTGTTCCAAGTGCCTGAATAAGGACGGCTTCTTTGGTGAGTACCCGATGCTTGCGAACCATAAATTAACAATAGATTAGACGGATTGTCTGGGTCTGCATCACTTGTTTTAAAAAGACTTGCCAAACCCGCAGAGTAAGATATTGTCTGTGTATGGGTGTTGGTAATAAGTGTTGCCAAATCTGCTTTCAGGTCATTTTTTGTTTTATTAAAATTAATCCCCGAATAATACGAAGGTGCTGATTGTGCAAAAGCAATTACCGCAAAAATAATTGCCAGAAAAGATAGTTTTAACTTCATAATGTTCAATATTAGTTAATGTTCAATAACATTTTGTGTTTATAATTAATGCTTATTTTGTAATTTGCCTTATCAGTTCTGATAAAATCACTGAATTGCAGAAAGATATAATGTTCAAATATTAGTAGTTTTGCAGGGATAGGTTTCTCTTCGAATTCAAATTTCACTTCAACCGTTAAATTTTGACCTACCCCAACAACATTCTCCATATCTAAAGATTTTTTATCAAAAGCTAAAACTTGGGTATAAAGCCCAGGGTGCGATGCTCCTTCACCCACAAAAAGTCTATTTTCCGCCTCATCAAAACCAATTACATACAATGGTTTCTTTTTCCCTCCAACGTTTATTCCTTTTCTTTGCCCGAGGGTAAAATCTCCCAAACCGTGATGTTCTCCTACCAAAATCCCATCAAACAAAGAATATTGTCTTTTTTGAGAATTAGATAAATAATCTGCCTCACTAGACAAATTAAGATTTTCTCTTTCCGCATAAACAGAAGAGCTTGATAAAACCTCTACAATTTGTCCTTTTTGATTCATTTTTCTTTTATTTTAAACCTATAGACCTCTCATTTATAATGAGGGCCGCTAAACTAACATTTTTATTTGAATTAAAAGTCATATTTTATTTTTATTCACAAAATGTTAACAAAAATCATGTTTTCAT
The DNA here is from genome assembly GCA_041909215.1 of Cloacibacterium sp. Lineage (GTDB taxonomy): Bacteria > Bacteroidota > Bacteroidia > Flavobacteriales > Weeksellaceae > Cloacibacterium. The sequence goes on from JAYRDY010000196.1 coordinate 2,651, forward strand.
TTCATTAATAATAATTTTAGATTACCTCTAGTTCATTATGAGAATTTTAACCATAAAATATTTTTTTCCATAGGGCTATGCCCTATGCTATTGATAGCGCCACTTCGTGGCTTATTAAATAATCCACAAAAAAAGCCAGCAATAAAGCTGGCTTCTAAAATATATTTTTTCGAGATTTTTATTTCTTACATTTCGCAGAAAAATCAGTCATTATTTGCATTAGTCCCTCTTTGGTGTTGGTGTCATAATTTGTGAAATCTAGAGCTGAGCAGTTTACGTACTCATCAAATATTTTTTTAATTTTCTCTGGCTTTCTTGTTCCAAATCCGCCTTTATCGCCTAAATAAACAGCTTTAGACTGATTTGATAATTTCAGATAATATTCTGGTGATGTTTTACCATCTGCAACTACATAATTGCCGTTTTGTTCTGCAACGATTTCATAAAAATTAGGTCTTGTAATTAAACTTGTAGTTTCTGTACCCAAAAAACATCTTTCGCCTGCGCAGAATTTCACATTGCCGTCTTTTGCTTTGTAAAACTCTTGTTTACCATCAACCGTTAAGGTAACTGTACCTCCATAATTGGTAAAATCTGAGATGTTTTTGTCTCTGCCTAATTTAGCATCTATAGACTCAAACTCTATGGTGATTTTCCCGTCTTTCTTTTTTCCGTCTTTATCTATTACATAACCATCTGCATCGTAAATATTTTTAGAATTGGCTTTTGCCTCTGCTTCTACTTTTTTATTCTTATCCAGCCATTCGTCTGTCTTTTCTTGTTTAGCAATTTCTACTAGAGATTTCATATCTCCTAAAGTGTATCCATTGGCGTACATTTTATTTACAATTCTTAGAGCCAACTCGTCGTTTTCAGCCAGTTCGCTTGTATATTTTGCTTTTACTGGGAATGCTTTCCCATCATACATATTCATTACAAGGCCATTTCTTGCGTTTTCTCCATCTGTGTTAGAAAAAAACATTTTCCCGATAACCAATTTGTTGATGTCTAGTAAATTATAAGAATATTTTTTAAATCCTAATCCATCGGTAGATTCTGTTTTTAGAGCGATATACCCGATTTTATTTCCATTTGAGTTGATAATACCCGATTTGCCAATCACCACTTTATTGATTGCAGCAATAGAATCTTCGCTTTTTGCAATTTTCTTATCTTTTTCAATTACAATATCTTCTGCTGTAGAAATGCTTCTGTCTTCGGTTTGAAAGAATTTGTTGATTTTTGCCTCGTCTATCCCCGAAGCT
>JAYRDY010000197.1:0-3901 GCA_041909215.1 Cloacibacterium sp.
AGTGGCAAGATGTATTTTTTCTGTTTGAAATCAAGTTTTTTCATTGAGTTATTATTTTAGATAAATTGCCTCCAGTACTACTGGCATTTTTTAATTTTTGGTATTGGTTAAACAAGTAGTCAATTCGCAAACTGTCTTCTTTTTGTAATTGTTTACGGTCGCTTTTCACTTTTAGTGATTTAAGTTCATTAACAATTTTTTCCAGTTCTTTTTCATTGTTTACGGTGGCATTTTGTTCCATCTTACTTTTGGAATAAAGTATGGGAGGTTTTATTTTAAATGAGGATTCAGAGGGAAAAAATATGCCTTGAATGAGAGAACCAATAAAGGACACCGATAAAAATACCATTGAATAAATGAAGAATTTTTTTGGATGTTGAGTTGCCCAATTCAGCCATTTTTGTCCAGTTTGTTTAAGAAAAGTATTCATTTTTAGTACGAGTTTTTGGTTTGGTTAGAGATTTCTTCGTTGTCTAGGATTCGCCAGTTTTTAAGCATTACGCCATGAGGATTGTTAGGGCTTCGGATAATGTCATCGAAATAGCCTTCAGTGATTAGCTTTCTTGTAATGACGGAAGATTTTCTCGTAATCATCTGCTTTCCGAAAAAAGCAAACTTCTTTTGCTCCATATTGAGTGCAATAGAATCTGCGTGAATACTGACCATTGAACTAGATGCGATGATTTGATTGTAAAATCCTTTTTCTTTTAGATTGGTGTATTCTTTTTTTCCGCTATCATCAATGAGATATAATGACTTCTGAATATTGTCTTTGATGTAAACATCGTCTGGTGCGAGCGTAAAAAACAATCGATGGAATAGCTCAATTTGTGCTTTGTACTCAACAGGACGATTCAGCAAGACATCAGATTGCTTGGCCAATACAGGAACTCCATTATCTAAAATGTAGATTGATTTTCTGGAATCTTCAATCATTCTGTATGCAAAGAAGAAACCTGATATAACAATGAAGACTGCAAAAGCAATAGTTGAGATGGAAACCACCTTGTTGATTTTAATTCTTTGTTCTATGTTTTTAATAAGCATTTTTATTGGGTAATTAGTAATTTGTATTTGGTAATTAGACAGTTGAGTTTATTTATTTTCTATTTATTCTTCATAGCATTGTTTACCATTCCCGATGCTGAACCTATCGCTGCACTTTTTGCAGCGGATGATGCGACAGAAGCTCCTCCAGTTTTTGCAGTTAATACCGCTGTTTTAGCACTGCTCGCAACTTTTCCGGCAGCACTTTTCATTTTGGTCATCGCTCCAGCTCCTCCAGCAGTAACAATGGTATCTGCAATGGTAGGTGTCATCAGAACTCCAATTCCTGTAACGATATAGGCGACACAGGTAAAGAGTCCACTATAAATCATACCAGAGTTTGAAATATATACCATCAAAGCATCGAAATTGGTAATGATTCCGTTAGATAGAAGCGTATCGTATCTTTCAATTTCCATCTCGTAACCCGAAGCAATCAGTTGCTGTCCAATATTGATAATCGTATAGGCCACAAAAGTGTAAAGATTGATATTGATAAATTTGGATACCCAACTGTACAAGGAATTTTCAAATCCTGGAACTAATGCCATTCCAACGGCAATAGGTCCTAAAACAATAAGAATGTATGCCCAAATTTTTTGGATAAAGAAAATGAGATACACACAAATTCTCAAGATGGAAAGGCAGACAAATTCAATCACTTCTGCGACTAATTTTTGCATCTGAAATTGCATTCTAATCTGCCATTCTTTGATGGGTTGAATCAGTTTGTCTAATCCTTCACTTACATCAAACCAAGAATCATCAGCGTTTTGACTGGTGTTATTGATGACTTCCTGTTTTGCATCTTCTTCCGCATTGAGTTTAATAACGGCATCTAATAGTTGCTGTTGTTTTTTGAATCTCTGCACTCGCAAATCATTAACTTCAGATTCTATGTCGCTGAAGATGGCAATTCCTGGTTGGGCAATGGCTTCAAAAGGAGCTTGAATCAAATTGACAAATCCTGTCCAATACACAAGCGTAAATCCAATCAGAATTGGTTTTAGCATAGGTGTGATTTCCCATTCTCTGTCTCCAGCCGCCATTTGCCATCCCATATATCCGAGGTACATCAAAGCTCCTAATCCTCCAATGGCTTTTCCTACTAAAGCAGAACCTTGAGCGCTATCTTGTACACTGTTATCCAATTTGGTGAATACTTCCATAAACCATTTTTCAAAGGCACCATCTCCTTTTAAAAACTGAAGCAGGTTGCTGTAATCGCCGTCTGTTTGGGAAAATCCCATAATTGGCAATACTATTGCCAAAAGACAAAATAATAAGGTGAGTTTTTTATTCATTTTTAAAATCGGTGTTTATATTGTTGCATGGTGCTGTGCACGATTTGTTTATCTGAAGCAGGTGTCCATTGGTTGGGTAAAGCGGTAGATAAATGATTTTTCAGAATATTTTTATAATCTAATAGAAGTGCAGTCCTATCATTGTATTTCTTTAATTCCTGAACAAATGCTCTCCATTTGATGAGTGTTTCATGATACATGATGAACCGTTTTCCTCTAGGCATATCCATACTTCGGGACATGGCATATTTTTCTTTGATGAGATCCAATTCTTCCTGCAATCTTTTTAATGTTCCTGTGGTATTGAGCGTTTCATATGTTTGCAGGTCTTTCAGTCTCCATTCCATAAAATTTTGAGGGGTGTTTGGAAACTCGGTAATGGGTTTCAGCATTCGTTTGTAGTACAACAACCACAAAGGATCGGCATCAACGGTTGCAGAAGTCCAATGCGCAAAATCCTGAACACTTCTTTTGTAAATGGTGTCTGATGCTGCTTTGATTTTTTTCGCTTCTTCCTCCTGAAGTTTTAACTGGGCTAATCTTAAATTTTGTTCTCCGTTTGGTTTTAATGGTCGAATATCTTCACCATTCTTATATTCTCTATTGATGCTTGGTGCCCAAATTCCCCAAACTGTTGCATAGGCAAAATTCGTTTGTATTCCTAAAAAATATTTAGGATAAGGTCGCCAATCTCCCCAGCTTTCAAAAGTCATTCTTTTGTGTTGGGCTACAATGGAGGGATCGTTCAATTTCTTTATACTTTGTCCAAATGCTGAAGTCGCAATAAATAGTAAGAGGAAAAATTTTCCTTTTTTAACTATATTTTTCATCTGTTTATCTATTTGTTTTAATTAAAGATGTATTTATATTTTGTGATAATATCTCCGACGATTGCTCTGTCGATGTTGATATAATTTCGAAGCTTGGGAATCTGATACAGATAAGGGATTTTCTTTGCATTCTCTAATCTCAAGATGATGTAGAGGATGTTTCCATTGATGTTTCTAACTCTTGTAAAGACCTTTTCTATGAGCATTTCTCTATCACTGGCATCCATCAAGAAATCCTTATTTTCATTGAGAATATCCTGCGAGATTTCCTGTTTGAGTTTTATGGATTGATTTCCGATTTCTACATAGTATTTTGAAACCAACACAGCATATTCAGGATGTTGTGCTGATAACTCCAACATTCTGTTGGAATTGGTTACAACTTTCCCTAAATACTGATAGAGATACATCAGTTTTTTGCTTTGAGTAAGCGCTGAATTGACATTTTTGAGTTGCTGATAAATGTATTCCTGAATGGCAATTACTTGTGCAGTTTTGTTTTTAATATCATCATACAGTTGTTTTTGCTTTTCATAGGAATTTAAAAATGCTTGTTCACTTCCCATTCTTACCGCATGATCTTTCGTCATTTGCGCAAAAAGCTTGTCATTGAATACAATCTGTTGGCTTTTGATTAAAATTCCAAAAAATGTCAATACTCCAAAAGTTACTATTTTCGTCATCTCTAAAAAGATTTAATATTTTTCATGATACTTTCTA
>JAYRDY010000198.1:0-3866 GCA_041909215.1 Cloacibacterium sp.
AGAATAAATAACGCCTGGTCTTGCTGCTCCTGCTGCGCAACCACAAACCGAATTTACCATAACTAGGGTAGTTCCCGGTTGTTTAAGTGCATCATTTACCTGTTCTGGTGTAGTAAGGTCTTGGAAACCTTTATCTGTGAGTTCTGCCTTCATTGGCATTACTAATTCTGCTGGATACATATCTATATAATTTAAAGATTAAAAAATTTAATGAATACAAAGTTCAAAAATCTTTACAAATTTACTATTTAAAATTTGAAAATTCTATCTATAAATATAATCAAAACCATGCCAAAAATCTATTAAGACAAAATGGCTCTTTTTTAATTAAAAAGCCGATTGCAACAATCGGCTTCTATGGTTTGAAAATTTAATTATGATAATAGTTTTTTTACCATTTCTGAGATGGATTTACCATCAGATTTTCCTGACAAAGCTTTGGAAGCAGTTCCCATAACTTTTCCTAAGTCTTTTAGAGATTCTGCGCCTACTTCGGCAATAATTTTTTTAATTTCTGCTTCTAATTCTTCCGAAGATAGTTGAGCAGGTAAAAATTGCTCAATAACCTTCATTTGTGCCATTTCTACCTCTGCCAAATCTGTTCTGTTTTGTGCAACAAATTGTTCGTAAGAATCTTTTCTTTGCTTCATCATTCTTTGGAGAATGGCAATTTCTTGTTCCGCAGAAATATCAGCTCCTTTTGCTTCGGTTTTGAGTAAAAGGATTTGAGATTTTACGGCTCTTAGAGAGTCCAAAGCAACTTTGTCTTTTTCTCTCATTGCGGTTTTAATCGCTTCGTTTATGGTAAGTTCTAAACTCATTTTTTCAGGTTTTAAAAAGCTTAATCTACGTCTTTGTTTAAAAATTTATTTTCTCTAAGATTTACTTGTCCATTGTTTTCAGAAAGGAAACTAGAAATTTGCTGTTGTGATGCGTTTTCTGTACCGATATTAATATTTTTTCTTCTGAAAGCTGGGATGGTTTCAAACTCGTTTTCGTTTTCTGTAGCTTGATAACGAGAGTTGAATTCCTGAAGTTTGTTTCTTCTTTCTGTAACTCTATCAAAATTTGGAGCTTTTTCAATAATTTTGATTTCCTCTTTTTGTGTTTCTACTTTTATTGCAGTCATCTCCGTTTTAGGAGTTTCTGTTTTTACCTTTTCTGCGGTATTGAAAGAAGGTTTAATTTCTTCTGCATTATTGGTAAAAGAAAAAGTAAACTCTACAGGTCTGTCCTCAATAAAAGATTTGGGTTCAGAAGTTTTAGGTTTTTCTTCTTCGTATTTTTTTTCTTCAACGATAAAATTAGTTTCTTCTTTTTTTTCTGGAATGAAGAAAGAATTTTCTTCGGTTTTTGGAGTTTGTTTTTTCTCTTCAACATCAAAACTAAAAGATTGTGCTTCTAAAGTTTCTTCTTCATCAAAATTAAATAATTCTAAAACGCCAGTTTCTTTTTCTTCCGTTTCAAAAGTATTGCTAACTCTTTCTTCCTCAAAAAATTGCAGTTCTTCTACTTTTTCTTGTACTGCTATTTCTTCGGTTTCAAAATTTTGAGCAAAATTGTTGGTCGGGAAATCTGGTTTTACATGATCGTTATGATCATCTAAGAAAAAAATATTTTTATTCTCTTTAATTGATGAGCTTTGTTCTGCATCATTCGTGGTCGTTTTTTTACCAAAAGGAGATTCTCTTTTTTGTCTATCAGAAGGAGTATCTTCTAAAGTATATTTTATTTTCTCAGTTGGGCCAGCATATTTTTGGTCATCAGCAGAAAAACCTGTAGCAATAACCAATACACTGATTGCGTCTCCTAATTCTGGATCTGTACCCACTCCGAAAATAATATCCGCTGTATTGCCAGCTTCTCTTTGGATGTGGTCATTAATCGTGCCAATTTCGTCCATCGTAGCTTCTTCGTTACCACTTCTGATGAGAAGTAGAACGTTTTTAGCGCCTGTAATTTTGTTATCATTCAATAATGGAGAATCGAGCGCTTTTTTCACCGCTTCTTCTGCTTTGTTTTCTCCAGAAGCGGTACCTGTTGACATGAGTGCGGTGCCAGAATTTTGTAATACTGAACGTGCATCTCGGAAGTCTATATTTACATCAAAATAACCCGTAATTACCTCTGCCATTCCTTTTGCAGCATTGGCTAAAACTTCATCTGCTTTGGCAAAACCAGATTTGAAGCCTAGATTTCCAAATTGTTGACGAAGTTTATCGTTATTGATTACAATAAGAGAATCTACGCTGTTTCTTAGTTTTTCTAAACCTAGTTCTGCTTGGTCTAGTCTTCTTTTGCCTTCAAAACTAAAAGGTACGGTAACAATACCAATGGTTAAAATCCCCATTTCTTTGGCAATTTTTGCAATTACAGGAGCAGCACCTGTTCCGGTTCCGCCACCCATTCCTGCGGTAATGAAAACCATTTTGGTGTTTTGTCCTAAAACAGCTTTTATTTCGTCTATACTTTCAATCGCAGATTTTTCTCCTACTTCTGGATCTGCACCTGCGCCTAAACCTTCTGTAATAGCAGCACCTAATTGTACTTTTGTAGAAATTGGGTTATTATCTAAAGTTTGTGCATCTGTATTACAGATAATGAAATCTACACCGTGGATGCCTTTTCGTACATATGTTTTAGTGCATTATTACCACCACCACCAACTCCGATAACTTTGATAATAGATGAGGTTCCTTTTGGTAAATCAAATGAAAACCCTGTATTTAATGTGTTTTCCATATTTATTTTTAATGTAAATAAGTTACGTATTTATTTTAATTATTCTACTTCTTCGAAGAATTTTTTTACTTTTTCTAAAATAGATTGCCCGAAAGTAGGTTTGTTTTTCTTTGTTTCTTGTTTGGGTTGCTGTATTTCTGTTTCTTGTACAAGAGAATCCGTTTTTTGTTCAACGATAATTTCCGTTTTAGGAATTTCCTGAATTACAGGTTCTTCTGCAACTTCTATTTGTTTTTTATCATTTATTTTTAAACTTTCCATCAACAAACCAATAGAAGTAGCAAATTCTGGAGATTTAAGATATTGGTTTTTATCATTCGCAATATATTCATTTGCAAAACCAATTCTGGCATCAAACCCTGTGATATAATTGGCTAACTGACGAAGATTTTTGAGGTTAGAACCGCCACCTGTTAACACAATTCCTGCGATGAGTTTTCGTTTTTGTTCGTAAGCGCCATATGCTTTAAGTTCTGTATTTACCATTTCGAGAATTTCCTCCACTCTTGCATTGATGATACTTGCCAAAGATTTTAGAGAGATTTCTTTGTCTGGTCTTCCGTGTAAACCAGGAATGGTAACAAACGTAGAATCTTTTTCTAAATCTGGTACAGCAGACCCGAATTTTACTTTCAGTTGTTCTGCGTGTTTTTCTATAATAGAACAGCCTTCTTTAATATCATCAGTAATTATACCGCCACCATAAGGAATAACGCAAGTATGACGAATGATGTTATCTTTAAAAATAGCAATATCTGTAGTACCACCACCAATATCTACAATGGCTACACCAGCTTCTTTTTCTTCTTTTGTGAGAACAGCTTCAGAAGAGGCAAGAGGTTCTAGTGTGAGTGCTTCCATTTCTAAGCCCGCTTCTTTTACACAACGAGCGATGTTTCTTATGCTACCCATTTGGCCTACAACTACATGGAAGTTTGCTTCTAAACGTTTGCCATGCATACCAATAGGTTCTTGGATTTCGCCTTCAGAATCTACTTTGTACTCTTGTGGAAGCACGTGAATGATTTCTTCACCAGGAAGCATGACCAGTTTTTTTACTTGGTCTTTTAAGATTTCTATATCTTCATCTGTGATATATTTATCTGGGTTTTCTCTCATGATGT
>JAYRDY010000199.1:0-1794 GCA_041909215.1 Cloacibacterium sp.
AAGAACAAACTACGAAGAGTTGCTGGCAGAAAACAAATTGGTACAAGATTCTTCTAGTTACTATCTTTACGAACAAATTTTACCTAACAAAACCATTTACAGAGGTTTGTTGGGCTTAGTAAGTATTGAAGATTTTTTAGAAGGGAGAATCAAAAGACACGAAACAGCTCTCAAAAATAAATACGAAAAATTTACCCATTATTTAGAAAAAGTTCATCTTCATGCAGAGCCACTTTTGCTTACTTATCAGTCGAGTCCAAAAGTAGAATTATTAATGAACCACGAAGAAAAAAATGTGCCCATTATTAATTATACTGATGAAAAAGGATTAAGACACAAAGTTTGGAAAATTGATAACAGACTTAAACTTCAACAATTTAAAGAAGTTTTGGACCAGATTGAAACTTTTTATCTGGCAGATGGCAATCACAGATTAGACTCTTCTGCTAAATACGCTCAGAAATTAAAAGAAAAAAACAAAAGACATAATGGTAACGAGCCTTACAACTATGTTTTAAGTTTTTTAGTATCAAATCAGTCTATCAAAATTCATGATTATAACAGATTGATAAAAGATCTTAATGGCCTTTCGGAAGAAGAGTTTTTAGCAAAAATTTCGGAGAATTTTCTTGTTCACAAAAAAAATGCTACACCTTACCTTCCATCGCAAAAGTATCACATTTCCATGTACTTAGGTGGTAAATTCTACTCTCTTCACGTAAAACACAATTTACGTAATTTAGACATGGGATTAGACAGCGTAGATCATCATCTGCTTAATAAATATATTTTGAACCCGCTTTTAGGAATCGAAAATAATTATGAAGAAAATGATAAGATCGCATTTTTAAGAGGCAGTTCTAGCATTGAGGGAATTTTAGCTTTAAAAGAAAAAGTAGATTCTGGTGAATTTGCAGTTGGTTTTGGGATTTTCCCAGCCAGTTTTAGCGACATTGCAAAACTCGGCAATCAGAATATACAAATGCCACCAAAATGCACTTTTATTGAGCCGAAATTAATTACCGCTTTAATGATGTATGATATGGGCTAACTTATTGATTAAAAACATTATTTTTGAATAATCAATAAGATGTCGATTTAAAATTTTAGAATTAAAATAAACATTTCCGCTCTTTTTGGGCGGAATTTTTTATCTTTCAGCCATGAAAAAACCTCCTTTTCACAAAAGCGTTATCTACTCTATTAAAGGTTTTCTTTGGATGTTGAAATCCGAAAGAAATTTTCAGTTAGAAGTTTTTGCTTTGTTAATTAATTTGGTTTTAATTGTTTATTTACAACTTAATACAACAGACACAGCGCTTATTTTAATGGTTTGTTTTTCTGTATTAATCACCGAAATCATCAACACAGCTATTGAAAAAATTTGCGATTTTGTAGAACCTAATTTTAATGAAAAAATAGGCTTAATTAAAGATTTAGCAGCAGGTGCGGTAATTTTAGCAACGCTACTTTCAATTATTGTAGGGTTTTTGGTTTATCCTAAATACGTTTTCTAAAAATTACCATTTTTATTAAGCTCTATTCCGCTAAAAAACTTTCAGGGAAAGTTTTTTCCGCTTCAGAATATCCTAACTTAAAAAGTTCTTCCATTCTGGTTTTATTACTTTCGAACATTCCGTAATTAGAAAGTTCTTTAGGTGAAATTAGCCAATCACAGTCTTTAAATTTATAATTTTCAATACTATGACTTAAAAGTTCGTAAGCCCTACTCGCAACAGCTTTTATAGAAGTTAATTGGTTATTTTCAACATCTTGTAGCGGCGCAACATAAAC
>JAYRDY010000199.1:1804-3863 GCA_041909215.1 Cloacibacterium sp.
CAATCATTTTATTACATTTCTCTTTAATTAAATTAGAAGGAAAATTATTTAGAATTCCGCCATCGCTCAAAAGTAATTCATCTTTTTTGAACGGACTCGCCAATCCCGGAACCGAGCAAGATGCAATAATTGCATCCAAAAGATAATCATTACCATCGAAAACAAAAGTTTCGCCTTGAATTAAATCGGTTGCATTAATAATGAGTTCTTTCTTTAAATCTTTAATTTTAATTTCGCCAATAATCGGTTTTAAATACAACCTGAAAGCATCAGAATTAATAAAACCCGGTTTGGTAAGTGTAAAATGTTTCCAATTAAAGAAATAAACGGATTTAAAGAAATCTAAAATTTCATTTGGAGACTTCCCAAAAGCGTATAAACCGCCAACAATTGCACCTGCACTTGTGCCCGCAATTACTTCTGGATGAATGTTTTTTTCTTCCAAAAATTGCAGAACTCCTGCTTCGGCAATTCCTTTGGTTCCTCCACCTGATAAAACCAATCCTATTTTTCCCTTCATTGATAATGCTATTGTTTGAAATGTAAATTTATAAAAAAACCACAGAAAAATCTGTGGTTTTATTGTATTTAAAGCATATTATTAAATATGAATTACTTCACCGTAAGCTGCTGCAACCGCTTCCATTACGGCTTCAGACAAAGTTGGGTGTGGGTGAACAGTTTTCAGGATTTCGTGACCTGTAGTTTCTAATTTTCTTGCAGCTACTGCTTCTGCAATCATTTCGGTTACACCTACTCCAATCATATGGCAACCTAACCATTCGCCATATTTAGCATCAAAAATAACTTTTACAAAACCATCTGTATCTCCATTAGCCGTAGCTTTTCCGGAAGCAGAGAACGGGAATTTACCCACTTTTATTTCGTAGCCTTTTTCTTTTGCTTGTTTTTCTGTTAAACCAACCGATGCAATTTCTGGTAAACAATATGTACAACCAGGGATGTTACCGTAATCAATAGTTTCTACATGCATTCCTTTAATTTTTTCCACACAAGTAATTCCTTCTGCTGAAGCAACGTGCGCCAAAGCTTGCGTAGGAATAATATCGCCAATTGCATAATAACCCGGAACTGATGTTTGATACCATTCATTCACCAAAACTCTACCTCTATCTGTTTGTATGCCTACTTCTTCCAGACCAATATTTTCAATATTTGCAGCAATTCCTACTGCAGAAAGTACGATATCAGCTTCTAATGTTACGTTTCCGTTAGCTGTTTTTACATTGGCTTTTACGCCTTCGCCAGAAGTATCTAAAGACTCAACAGATGCGTTAGTCATCACTTCAATACCTGCTTTCTTCAAAGATTTTTCTAAATGTTTAGAAACTTCTTCGTCCTCAACAGGAACAATATTTGGCATAAATTCTACAACAGTTACTTTAGTACCCATTGTTGCGTAGAAATACGCGAATTCTACACCAATTGCACCAGAACCTACAACAATCATAGATTTTGGTTGAGAAGGTAAAGTAAGCGCTTGTCTATAACCAATTACTTTTACCCCATCTTGTGGAAGATTTGGTAATTCTCTAGAACGTGCACCTGTTGCAATAATAATATGATTAGCAGAATATTCAGTAGTTTGTCCGTCTTTTTCTACAGAAATTTTTTTGCCTTTTTGCACTTTAGCATTTCCGTAGATAACGTCAATTTTATTTTTCTTCATCAAGAATTCGATTCCTTTGCTCATTTTATTAGCAACTCCTCTACTTCTTGCTACTACATTTGGAAATTCAAAACTAGCTTCTACTTTATTTAACCCGAAATCTTCAGCGTGATTAATATATTTAAAAACCTGAGCCGATTTAAGCAAAGCTTTTGTTGGGATACAACCCCAGTTAAGACAAATACCACCAAGGTTTTCTCTTTCTACAATAGCCGTTTTGAAACCTAATTGTGAAGCTCTAATTGCAGTTACATAACCACCAGGTCCGCTTCCTATAACAATAATATCGTAATTCATTTCTGTAAAAATTTGATGCGAATTTACGGAATTTTTTGCACATATTATACTTTACATAATGAGTAAGAAGAA
>JAYRDY010000200.1:0-3854 GCA_041909215.1 Cloacibacterium sp.
GACGGGTTCTACCGTTTTGCTACGTACTTTTACCATTTTCTTGGCATAGGTTGCATTCTGGGTGAGTTTTTGGTGCATCCTATCGTAATGTTCTTTGTGGATGCTGTCGTCTAATTTTTTAAACTTCGTACTTTTACCACAACATTGTTCTCTTAGTGGACAGTTTTTACAATCTGTTTCACTGCTTCGGTAGGTGCGTTTGGTGTAGCCTTTACTATCCGTTTTTTCGCCTTTGAAAAGCAGTTTGGCTTGGTTGCCTTCGGGTTTTGTGCATTGGTAATAATTTTCCCCGATGGCGCGGATTTCTAATCCGTGACTTTCCAATATTTTAATTAAATTTGTGAGAAACTTTATGCTTAGATGATGCGGATTTTTAAATCTATAATGAAAATTATTCTAACTATATTAGTAAAAGAAAGATTGATTGGTAATTAAAAGGTAATTGTTGAGTTGATTTTAGTTTGGTTATGAAGACCTTATAAGACATTACCTAGTATCAAGCTTATGACAAAAATTATAATACCTACTTTAAGGAATTATTGGGATTAATGAAATCCAAAAATACTTCTAAACAAAATTTCATAGAAATGAAAAACTTTCCACTTAATAGCATTCTGTATGGTCCTCCTAGTACAGGTAAAACATATAACAGTATTGACAAAGCCGTTACTATAGCAACGGGTTCGTCATCTGACCATATATATAACAAAAAACAGTTTGATGAATTACGAAAACAAGGACAAATTGAATTTATAACGTTTCATCAAAATTATTCCTATGAAGATTTTATGGTTGGTATTCGACCCAATTTTAATGAAACTTCAAGGGAACTAAGTTTCAAAAAGCATAAGGGGATTTTCTATGAAATTGTGAAACGAGCTAGAGAAAATTATGAGAATTCCTTAAAAGATGATCGAATAATTTCAACAGAGAATTGGGTAAATGAAAAATTTGAAGAGTTCAAAAAATATGTTGAATCCGAAATTGAAGTTAACGGAAAATTTGACATAAATAAAAAGGTTTCAATTTATTCAGTTGAAGATGAAGTTTTTATTTACACTGGCAAAAAAGAAAATGACGAGCTATTGCAAAATAAGCGAATTGAAATGCACTATGATGCATTAATCAATATTTTTCTTCCTTATGTTCAAAATCGAGAAGACATCAAGAAATTAGAGAACCTACCCGGATTAGAAATATCACATCTTACATACATTTTCGAATTAATTGAGAAATTCAGACAGTTTCTTGATGAAAAAGGATATGAATTTCAATCATCTACTGTTCAAAAAGAACCATTAAAGAACTTCATTTTAATCATTGACGATATTGATCTTGCAAAAATTTCAAAAGTATTTGGCGAACTAATCACTTTGCTAGAAGATGACAAAAGAATTGGTAAACCAAATGAATTGAAAATTACATTGCCTAATGGAGAAAAAGACTTTGGCATACCACCAAATCTTTATATAATAGGTACAATGAATTCAGCTGACAAGTCTATTGCTTTAATTGATAAAGCATTGCGTAGAACATTTAAGTTTAGTAGTTATTATAGTGATTATGATAAGGTAATATTAAAACCAGAACCGAAAACGTTACTTCAAAAATTCAAAGAAGAAGTGAATAAACTAAAAAAACACTATGGCGCAGATTTTTAATCCGTGACCCTCAAAAACTAAAAACGTTCACTTCTTAATAACATCGTCAAGGTTCCAAAACCCGTTGGCGCGGATTTTTAATCCTTGACCTTAAAACAAAGTCGTACCCTTATAACACACTAAAACGTTCAGTTCTTAATAACATCGTCAAGGTTCCAAAACCCGATGGCGCGGATTTTTAATCCGTGACTTCCTAAAATTTAATTTATTTTGTATAAATTTGTTAAGAACTAATAAGCAGAAACTCAAATAAAGCAATTAACACAATCATTTATAATTGGATTTTTAATTAATAATCAATAAGTAATTCGTTTAAATTTATTATTGGTAGATGCTTTTATTTTTGAGTTGGCTGTAACCTCACAAAAAAAAACTTTCTTAAAAATGAAAATTATATGAAAAAATTATTGACAATTTCTTCCATTGTTTTGGGAGGATTTCTATTTGCTCAAGAAAAAGATTATCTTGTTGAAAAAACAAAAAGTGGGATTTCAATTATGCCTTATTCAGTGGAATCTGTTTCTTTAAAAGTAATTCAGAAAAATTTTGTTTACAAAAATTATCCTGTAGAATTACTAAAAAAAATAATTGAAACTGCTGAAAAAGACGCTACTTTTTTTGAATCAATTCCAGGGGAAATTATTGGTTGGTCTTCTACTGATAAAGGAAATCAAACTCGAACAGAAACATTCAAAATAAAAAATGGAACTTTAACGAAAATAAACACAACCGTTAGTGAATCTGACTTAAAAAGAATTGATAAATTTGCCCCAAAAAATTCACATTTTGAATTAAATAGTAGATTAGATGTAGATGGCGAATCTAAATATCCTTCTGTTGGAAAGGTAGAGAAAAAACTAAAAAATGGAGAATATTTATTAAGTTCTCGAATAACATTAAAAAATGAAAATGGAGACAAAAAATTATATGATTTAGAATATCAAACAAAAGATTTTAAAAAATTTAATCTCAAAAGATTAAAGCCATCTGAATCTGAAAAATGGACAATCATTCAATAAATTAGGCTACAGCCGTCATATTCTATGCCCGCTCTCCGAAGTCTCCAGACTTCGGATTTTTTTTTAATAACATCATCATGATTCCAAAACCACCGCTGTCCGCAGCAAGTAACATAATGAACATTATACGCACTGCCTAGCTACAGAGAGCTGTCTCCACCCAGCCAGCCCTGAGCCTGCCGAAGGGTTCCGCCATCATCCCTGCATAGTCCCTATAATGTGGCATTATGTTAAATGCTTTCCTAGCAACAGGCAAAGCCTTTATGCGCTACAACTTCCAACCGCTTGCTTGGTTATAATTTAGTAGTGCAGTCCCAAATAGAACGCCTTCATATCCCCGCCACCCTTTTATAGGAGTACAGAAAATGGTGTACTCGTTTTCTCTTTTTCCAGTACCTCCAGCAAACCACTGCCAAAAAAATCTTTAGAAAAAGAAAAAGATTTTTTGGTCATTGGTCAGCTTCCAGTACCGCGCACAGTAGTATTAGAGCTGAAAAAAATCACTTTTACCCTCCGCTATATTATCAGACGGCACAAAGCATAATAGTAGTCAAAGTCTTTTATTTGGTCTATGCTCTGCGCCATCTGATAACGCCAACAAAAAGCAATTTTTTTCAGCTAGAATACCACTGTCTTTCCCTCCGCTTTTTCAGGCAGTTATCCAAATAAAGATTTTCGGTGGGTGAGCTTGTCGAACCCCACCATTTTCTGCACGAAGTGTTCACCCCGTTTTTCCAGCACCATTCCCAATTCCCACCGCTTCCCAAGTTCCTGCAGCCCATGTTCGGCATTCCCTTTACGGAAATAGGTCCGTTTCATTCCTGCCTCACATGCGCTGACTAAGGAACCGCGCACAGTCGTATGTCGTTGCTTCGTCCCTCGCAAGCCCACACCACTGTCTTTGCCACTCCTTCCCATTGGTAACGTTATCAAAAGAACGTGCAGAGTTTTCAAGCGTTTTAATCAAAATATTGGTGCCATATCAAAACAAAAAAATCCGACTATAAGTCGGATTAGGTTTTACTTTTTAGGTGCAGCAGGTTTACTACCTCCATTCGATGTTTTCGGAGGATTATTTCCTCTATTTCCACCTGATGGGTTGCCTGTTGTACTTGGCCAATTTGGATTTGGTTTAGTTCCCATATTAGTTTTTTTTAGTTAATGCTTACTACTT
>JAYRDY010000201.1:0-3814 GCA_041909215.1 Cloacibacterium sp.
CTATAAAGATACGAAATTAAATTCAAATAAACAAGTTAAATAATTGATAATCAACCTGTTAAATCATTTCATCTTCACAACAAAAAAAAACAAAAAAGTCGGAAGAAAAATCTTCCGACCATGACTATATCAGGGGTGTTTTTTGCTTTGATGCAAAAGTTTTTAAAAACTCCGTTTACCAATTCAAAGCGAATGTTCCCGTCATTTGAAACTCCCTTAGGCTTTATACCTTCAATAAAATCTTCATAGGTAAACGATGGATGAAACTGCAATAATTCATATCGGCTACTGTCACCCTGACAAACAAAGTCCAAGCTGTTAACCACCGAATAGGTTTTACCTGTTCCCGGAGGTCCGTACATAATTACATTTGGATTATCAGCATCGGCAATGGTTCTTGCGTTCACATACCGCCACAAGAAACGAGAAAGTAAAATGAGTTCACCTTTGTCTTGCTCGTTCACTGATAATAGCTTTTTGGCTACCAAACAAACCTGATGGTTCTTGGTGAAAATGCCTTCGGCATCTCCGTCAATAAAATCATTGTATAACTCTTCCAACCATTGAGTAGAGTAGATATAAAGAAAATCGGTCAAGTTGTCTAACACCGCCATTTTCATCAAAATCTGTTTGGCACTGTAGGCTGCATCTTCCACCAATTTGATTTTTGCAAGTGGTTCAGTTTCGGAGACAATGCTTTTCAATAAGCCTCTGATATTGCTGTTGAAGTAAGTTTCAGCTTCTTCCTTGGAAGCATTTTGTTTGTTTTGCTCTAGGATATAATAGCTTGCATTGTCGTTATTTAGCTTTACTTCAAAATTGAATGCCGTACCCGGTTTGGAAGAACCCAAAACCGTTCGAGTAGTTCGTTCTAAAAAATTACATAAGTAACCACCGGGCATTGTTGCTGTACTACTGCCTAATGTATTCGTGTACTCGTCTAAACTTAAAGTATCGTTTGTGATTTTCTCTTTATATTGATTCCATTGACCAATCAAATTTTCGATTTCCCTAATATTAAAGGTCTTATCTTCTGCTTTGGTTTCCGATTTATACTTTTCCCAAAGTGCTTTGATTTGCGCTTGCCTCTCGGCTGAAAGCTTAATATTTTCCATAAGTTCATCAATTCTTTTTTGATTAATGGCTGCCAGTATTGTAGTAGCTATTCTCTGGTCGTTGCTATTTTCCCAAGGTTTAAGTTTATAAAGGGCAGGTATTCTATCTGCATCTCCATAGGCACAACCGTTATAATCGAGCTTTAATGCTGCAAGTTCTTGTTCGTTAATTGCGTGTTTAAGTACCCTGCGTTGTGCATAGCCTGGTGTGCCTTCTTCTTCACCTCCTATGGCAGGGCTGTTGACAATACCTGCTAAATAACTCCTTTTGTTTCTATTGGCACCTTGGGCTACAATAATGATATCACCTTCTTTTATCTGATTGAAGAAAGTAACTCCTGTAGAATCATCAGGTCCGAAACCAATGTATGCTGTTTTTCTTTCGGCAATAATCTCCTTCCAGCGTTGTTCGCTGGCATCATTGTGAACATTGGGTGATATTATCCAATAATTAATTTCCATCTATTACACTTCTATTTGTCCATTCATTAGTTTAGGTAATAAAATATCCCGTGCCTCTCGGAGTTTGGTGTTTTGTATATTGAGCTTACAAATCATTTCAAGCATTGGTGAAACTTTCTGATTGAAATCCTCTCTAAGACTTTTATTTGGATATCTAATCGGTAATTCACCCATTTTTATAGGACTTAAATTTTGTTGTGCTGCACCGTTTGATAGGTTCTCTAAAATTTTAAGCATTTGTTTATCTCTTACAAGGGCATAAATGAATGGCTGATCTATTTGCTCTTTGGCAGAAAGCTTTACCACTCGTTGATTCAAAACATAATCATCACCATAAACAAGACAAACTCTACCTACATTTCCTGTTAGCGACATAATCACATCACCTGTTGTGAGAAATAAAGCCTTATTCATATTGTCAGGCACATCATCAATTCTATCAGTCACAATAGGTACAAAAAAGCCATCTTGAACATTCTTGATTGTGACTATTTTGTGCTTTCCATTTTCATTATAATAATTGCTTTTAAATGGGAAGCCCGAAATAATATCTACAAAAGAGTTAAGCTTAATATAGGTGAAGTTCTTATCTTCTTTAGATATCAGGTCTTTAAAGTTTAAATTAATCGCTTCCTCCAGCAACTTTATCCGCTTCAAATTATTCTCAATCAAATCATCATAAGCCGATAAAATAGATGCGATTTTGCGTTGGGTGGGGAGCTCCTTAGGGTATATAACAGGTAAACTTTTAATCATTCCTAAACTCAAGAAACTTTGAGCAACCCCACTTTTGATATTATTAATTGAACTTTGAAACTCATTGGATTTTATCCAATAGAATAAAAACCTCGGCTCAATAATTTCATTTTTTGGCCTTAGAATAGAAACGCTACTTGACAAACCAAAAACATCTTCTTCTTTCACCAAATATGGTGCTCCAAGAGAGCCAATAATGCTTAACAGAACATCGTTTGATTTAGGTTTTGTTATTGCTTTAGAATCGTCTCTAAAATGTTTAAAATAATCTACTTCTGATATAAAATCTACTTTGTTCAAATCAAGACCATCTAATTTGAAATTTTTGGAAGTTAAATACTGAAATCCCTCTGTTGTCCTTTTGATACTTGCGTGAGCACCATCACCAACATTACAAACTTCATTTATAGTTTTTCTCTCCCACTTCATACGTTTTCTTTTTTCAATTGTTCAACAATTAATTCCATCATATTTTCCTCCATTTTTGAAAAAGCAAACCACTTTTTGCCTAAGTCTTTCAAGGATGCACCTAAATGATAAAGTTCTTTACCGTCAATCATCAAAAATCGGTCATGGCTTTTGCTGAGCCCTCGGATTTCAAAAGTATTTCCGAATTGTTCATTGGCTTTTTGGATATCAAGAGCGAGCTGTTTGCTCACTGTTTTGGTATAAAAAATTACTTTTACTTTTTCGGATTTTTTGGTCAAATGGGTTATAGTGCTTTCGTCTATGTAATTGTCAATCAATACGATTTCTTTTTTTGCCTTTTTGATGAGGTTTGAGGCGAATATGTAGGCATCAAACACTTGTCCATTGAAGAATATTCCTTGATTGGGCAGTTTTTGGGTTTTGAGTTGAAGAGAGATTTGCTTTACTTCCTTGGTAAGGTTTTCGTAGTTATTTTCTATTCTGTCTATTCTTTGGTTTAGGGCATAGCCTTTCATTAGATAGTCTTTCAAAACCTTGCTTGCCCAAACCCTAAATTGAGTTCCACGTTTAGAATTCACTCTGTATCCTACAGAAAGAATTGCGTCTAAATTAAAATGCTCCACTTTATAGCTTTTGCCATCAGCGGCAGTTGTTGCAAAAAATGCAACAACTGAATCTCTATCCAATTCATTGTCTTTGAAAATATTTTTCAAGTGTCTGGAAATAACTGATTTATCCCTTTCAAAAAGATGAGCTATTTGATTGAGAGCCAACCAAAAGGTTTCATTTTCTTCATCTAATCGAACTTCAATATGTTCTAGCAATTCATCTGACTGATACAGTATGATTTCGTTTTTCATGGTTGCTTAAATTGCAATGGATTTATAATTTGTAGCAATAACATTTGCCAAAGCAATGGCTTCTTCGTTGAGCCCTTCCAACTCGATGTGTATTTCTTTCAGGCGTTCTTCATAGTCAAAATCTTCGTCAGTAGCTGTATCTACTCCCACATAACGCCCTGGAGATAAACTCCAGTCTTTGGCTTCTATTTC
>JAYRDY010000202.1:0-3795 GCA_041909215.1 Cloacibacterium sp.
TGACCAAAGAGATGTAGAAGGAAACTTCAAAACTTCCGCTCAAATAATAAAAGAATTAAATGATAAATGGTTAGAAAACTTTAAGAAAGATAATAACATCATAGAAATAAACTTGCTACACTAAAAAAAACGATGGTGCGGATTTTTAACCCGTGACTTAACATAAATCATATCATTTACTTTAATTAAATTTGTTAAGAACTAATAAACATTTTGATACGTTTAGCCTATCTGTTGTTATTATTGGCAAGGTTAGTATATTTATTTGATTTATGTTTATTTGTTGATGATTTCAACATTTTTCGTTTTCATTTCCATCAAGTAGATACCTGAATAAGGAAGATATATCTATTTTTGATGTTCCTTTGGTTAGTTTTATGGGTTTTATTAATTCTCAGTAAGTTTCATAGACGTCTCCCGATAGTGATTATATGTTAGTCAGAATTTCTTTCCTACCTATTTTATCAAACAATATTTATAGATTTAAACAATTATAAATCAATTGTTTATGAGTAAAATTGAGGTTTAATAATAAACAATAGAATAGATAGCTTACAAGAAAGACCTTTCATGTATCTTTGAAAGGTCTTTTGATTAAAGAATAAAATATGTAAAAAATTGTGTTTCTAAATTCTTAATAATTTGTAGTATCTGTGATAAAAATTACTGATCCCAATTCCGCCCTTTAGTATTTGGGAAAAATAAACAAGATGATGGTTATCCTAGGCTCTCTAGATTTTGAATTTTCTTTATGATACTGTTGGTTTTCAGCGTGATGTTGATATTGCAAGTTAGTTTGACTTTTGCACGATAATTCCGGATTTGTTCTTTATCAAAAAGTATTAATTAATTGGATAAGAGTATCTTACTTGATCACTTTTTTATTTAGTACTTCACTTTCTGTGTAGATTTTCAGCAGATAGATGCTGCTTGCAAGATTCTGGTGGTTTATTTTGGTTTCTTTGTAAGAGCCATTAACTTCCTGCAGCATACGTCCGGAAAGGTCAAAAATCTGAACCTTGTTTACCAATCGGTCACTTTTAATAATAAAATCCGAATCATTTTTATAAACTAAAATTTGACTTTTATTGCTGGTCTGCGTGGCTAAGGTTTGCATCTCGCATGCGCTACTTCCCGCAGAGTCTCCGCTGATAGTCCAACCTTTTGTACTAACCAGAATATTCCTTGCTGCTGTGGCATTGGTACCATAAGTTCTTCCCGATGCACCCAATTTTCTGCCTGATGGTGTATTGACATTTTCTGACCAACCGATTAGTGTAGCAGAATAATGTGTACAATCCATCCCGGAAACTAAAAGCATATTAGGAAATTCAACTGCATTATTTAGTTTCCATCTACCTAAATTTTGATTAAAAGCAGTTGCCATTTGGAACATAGCTGACATATTTGTCACTTTTCGAACATCCCAATTTCCTATATTCTGATTAAAAACATTAGCTGCTAAGAACATACTAGACATATCTGTAACGTTCATTACATTCCAATTCCCTATATCCTGATTAAAACTTAAAGCTCCGAAAAACATAGCTGACATATTTGTCACTTTTCGAACATCCCAATTTCCTATATTCTGATTGAAAGCCTTAGCTGATTGAAACATCCCTAACATAGTAGTTACATTTCCAACGTCCCAATTCTCAATATTCTGATTAAAAGCTAAAGCTCCAGCGAATATATTAGACATATTCTTAACATTTTCGACATTCCAACTTCCAATATTCTGATTAAAAGTTGAAGATCCAAAAAACATATACGACATATCCGTCACGTTGGACACATCCCAGTTGTCAATATTGAAAGGATTTTTCAGAGCACAGGATGAAAACATATAAGAGGTAGTGAGTACATTGGTGAGATTTGGTATATCCTGAGCAGATATATTAAGATTGCTACAGCCGCGAAAAGCATTTTCCATACTGCTCCAGACTACTTTACCCCATTGGGTTATATCCGTTAAGCGTGCTTTTTCTGGCCCACCATCCATATTAATTCTTCTGAAATTAGCAGGTTCTATACTAAGCTCGACGATTTTGTTTGCCGGCAAATTCGTGATCGTTACTGTGGTAGCAGCAGCGGGAATAGTTCCAGTTCCGCTTTTTGTGTTATCAGTTGTTCTCCAACTATAGTTAACTGCCCCGGCTACAGTGACACCGAAGGAAAGAGAGATGAGCCCTCCAGAAGCACTGCTTCCTCCTTTTCTCAGATCCCATTGTGTGATGAAATTATCTGTAGCAGCATTGGTTTTCGAAGAATGCAGATTCTGGGCTGAAAAAAGGGTTTTGAAGCCAAGAAATAAAAAGATGAATAATAAGTTGAGTTTTTTCATTTTGAATTGATTTAGATTATAAGATAAAACATTGTTAGGTTTTTAGTAGAAATCAATAGTATAGCCTGATTTGTATTTAGGAATTAAAATGCTTTAAAATTCTGGTTACAAAATTAGTAAAGTCCTTTACAAAAGGTGTTTTAAAGCTTGATAACATTGTCCAAAAACGAAGATTTTGGCAAACATAATCGGATTTTGAACTATTTTTTGGCTCTAGGAGTATTCTTTTTTGTACTACATTGTTTGCGAGTTTTATAGAAAACACATTTTATTCCGTCATAATTATTATTTTTGCCAAGCATAAAATTTTTTATAATTATTTATAATTTAATTTTAGGGGTTTAAAAAGAAATTTAATGCATCCTTACATTTCCATACTCACTATTTTTTTGGCAGTCTTGATGGCATATCGTAATTGGAATGTCAATAAGAATACTATTTTTCTTTCCGGATTTATCTTTGTATTCGCTCTTTATTCTCTGATTCATTATGTTCTGTTGATTAATAAAGATGTGTTTTTGTTAGCCGTTTTTTATAATAATAATGCACCAATTGGTTTTTTGGCAGGACCGCTACTTTATTTCTATGTTAGAGGAACTTTGTTTGATAACAGGAAGCTTACCAAGAAAGATTTGCTTCATTTAATACCAGCATTGATTAATACCATCAGCATCACGCCTTATGTTCTCACTCCTTTTTCATATAAGCTAGCTCTTGCGGAGAGGCTTGTAAAAGATGCGATGGTTGCCCGAACATTTACAGTAGGTATGTATCCTAATATTGTAAATATGATTGCAAGACCAACATTACTCTGTATTTATACTATTTCTTCACTGGCGATGCTGTATCATTTTTATCAAAAAGCAAAAAAGAATAATAGTATAGATGAAAAACAAACGCGTAGAATGCTTATATGGCTTTCCTGTTTTTTATCAATAATACTTTTCGCAGTGGTTAGTTTTGCGGTGATTTCCTATTTGTTTTTAAGAGAACCTCATCCTGATTTACAATTATTATTAAATAGTACACCTATGAATATCGTTGGGATTTGTTTATTAATGATACCTGTGAGCTTACTTGTTTTTCCCGAATTACTGTACGGAATCCCACAAATCAACGAGGACGAAAAAATACTTTTTTTACAGCCCAACGTAATTTCTACAGATGTAAAAAATGTCTCCGAAAAAGAAGTCTTAAACGAAGATGTTGATCCAAGATTTATAGAATTATCAGAATCTATTTTGCTTTACATAAAAGAGAGTGAAATATTCCTGAATCCTGATTTTTCGATGGAAGAACTCTCGAGGTCAATGAATGTGCCTAAACATCATCTTTATTATTGTTTTAATAGCATATTGAATATCAAGTTCACAAAATTACGCTCAGAATTGCTAGTTGAATATGCAAAAAAGCTAATCGAGGATGGACTTTTAGAATCTTTGAAATTA
>JAYRDY010000203.1:0-3764 GCA_041909215.1 Cloacibacterium sp.
TCCCGAATGTATTCCTTTAGCATAATCTCCTACTAAAAAAATACGAGAAACATCTCCCATTCTTTCGAGAATTTGACTAATAATAAAATCTATACCGACGTATTTTTGGATTAATTGCTGTAAAGTAGTAAACAAAGGATGGTTTGTATTAGCCTGATACATCACCTTTTTATCTGTATCTTCTCTGATAATAAAGCCTGCTTCACTCAGATTGTTTAATTCTTTTCTGATAGCGTTTGTATTCTCATTCATCTCCTGAGCAAGACCTCTCAGGTAGCCTGTATTAGCAGCATTGATAAAGAATTTTACCAATAGTCGCAATCGTGTTTTTGATGTTATAATACTGTCTAACATATTATTGAATGAACAACAAAAGTACTCAAATGTTTTTAAATAACAAAAAATTTTGAAGAAAAGATGTGAGATATAAGATGTGAGGATGTGAGGATGTGAGGATGTGAGGATGTGAATCGTGAATTTGCGAATTTGTGAAGGTGTAAAGTCGTAGAGTAGTAAAGATGCGAATTTGTGGGGTCGTGAATGTGTGAGCCGAGATTCGAGACGCAATCATTAAAAGATAAAAAAAATTAAAATTATTCTTTTAACGGTGGATTTTAGGAAACGGTATGGAGTAGTAAAAACACTAAACTATAAAATCATGAAGAAATGCTATAAACATACAAATGGTAAATATAATTAAACACCAACCTTTCATTTTTTTAAAATTCAAAATCAAAATTTTTATTAATTTCTACTAAAATATTAAAAAATAAAAAAAATTGAGCTGTATGATTCTTTAAGTTTGCATTCAGTGACAACTAATTTCTATTTTTTATTTAAATGTAAAGATTTCAAAAAAACAGAAACCTGTTTAGCAGCTTCAGAATGCCCATGACAACTCCAGTGAGAATCATGTTCCATTTTCCATTCTTTGTAATTTGATGATTGTAATTTCATCACTTTAAATCCATTGTTCTTTAATAAGTCAATTAATTTATCATCAGAATCTGGACTAAAAATTAAATAAACATTTTTAATCTCATAATTCTTTTTTACAAATAAAATTAATTTCATCAAATAGCCATAATCTAAGTCTTTTGACTTAAGAGAGTCTCTATTATTAACTGAATTATTTGATTTAACTATGTAATTTCTATATATATAGTATGCAAATTTAAAATTATATAATAAATCCTTTAACTTGCTAGAACTAAGCTCTGGAAAATATTTCTTTCCGTTTATTAAGTTTACTTGTGTTGTATTTTGTTTAGCTTTGATATCTCTTATACTTTCAACAAAATCACCATGGTGCACATACAATAAATGTCCATTAGGATTTAATGAATCTAACTCAGTCTTCATTTCCATCATCTCCATAAAAGATGCTCCATCTCTAGAACAAGGAAAAAAATCAAAATCTTTATTAATTTTTGACAAATAGTTAGCTTGATGACATTCTGGAGGATTCATTATATTCGAAATATAAGAATCTCCAATTACTGTGAATATATTATCTAGTCTTTTAGGTTCATATCCAAATTGTCCATATTTATTAACAACCCATTTATGACTTCCTTTCAGCCAATATCCTTTTTGATTTGGATAAAATTTAATGAGTTCTGATTGACTTTTATACATTTTTGGGACATCCGTATTCAAATGGAATATTCTGACTACAAGTTCACCTATCAATAGTCCTATCAATAGGAATATTGAACACTTAATTAAAAATTTCTTCATTATTTAAAATTGAAAATAAATAAACTCTTGTTCTTTACCACCAAACCAGAAAATTAAAATAATAATAGTGTAATAAAGCAAATAACGAAACGTTTTATTCACCTTTAATTCTAGCTTTGCAATTGCATATTGATTTTCCCTACCTAACCATTCTATGACAAAGAAGAAGAAAATTAAACCTAAAAGTACATATACATTAATTCCCCCATTTAGTATAGAATTACCTAAAGGCAATGAAAAAAGTGATCTAGAAAAAATTCCTGAAATATATGATATTGCATGAGTAATATCTTCGGCTCTAAAAAATATCCAAGCGAAAACCGTTAATCCAAAAGTTATAACCATTTGAAATAACTCTTTTAAAGTTGGTAATAATTTTCCTTGCGCTACTATTTCCAAATTATTTCTATTAGTTTTCATTATGATGGACGGCATAATAAAAAGAGCATTCAAAGCGCCCCAAACTATAAAAGTCCAATTAGCACCGTGCCAAAAACCGCTAACTATAAATATGATAAATGTATTTCGAATACGCATCCCATTCCCGCCTTTACTTCCTCCTAATGGTATATATAAATAGTCTTTGAACCATGATGAGAGTGATATATGCCATCTTCTCCAGAATTCTGCAATATCTCTAGAAAAATATGGAAATGCAAAATTTCTTAATAATTCTATTCCGAAAAGCCTTGCAGTTCCTAATGCTATATCAGAATAACCTGAAAAGTCTCCGTAAATCTGAAACGTAAACAACAAAGCACCTAATACTAATACACTCCCTGGTAAATCTGCTGGATTATTGAAAATTTGATTAGCCAGTTCTGCACAATTGTCCGCAATTACTACCTTTTTAAATAAACCCCAAAGAATTTGTCTTAAACCATCCACCGCTTTTGTATAATCAAAAGTTCTCTGTTTTTTTATCTGCGGTAATAAATGCGTAGCTCTTTCAATTGGTCCCGCAACTAATAATGGAAAAAAACTTACAAAAACAGCATAATCAACAAAATTTCGCTCTGCCTTAATTCTATTTTTATATATATCTATAACATATGATAACCCATGAAAAGTATAAAAAGAAATACCAACTGGCAATATTATATTGAGCATTACCGGATTAATTTTAAACCCTAAATATGATAATGACTCTGCGAAAGATTCAGCAAAAAAATTATAATACTTAAAAATTCCTAGAAACCCAAGATTTACGATTATACTCAGCCAAAACCAGAACTTTTTCAAACCTGTGTTTTTTGCATCTTGCATCTTTAGTCCAGTAAAATAATCTAAAAACGTAGAAAACATTAAAAGAAATAAGAAACGCCAATCCCAACAAGCATAAAAAAAATAACTGGCTAATAAAAGTAATAAATTCTGAAGAGTTAAACTTTTTTGTGTTACAAACCAATACAATGTAAAAACTATTGGTAGAAATATAGCAAAATCTAGAGAGTTAAAGAGCATAGATTATTATAGTTTTTTTTTAGAAATTGATTTAAAAGATCATATATCTTAATCAATTTTATTATTTTTTAAACTTATATTTTGTCAAATATAATAAATTTTGCAAACCATGCAAAAGTACTACTTATTCTTTTTTATTTTAAATTTTCCCAGTACCAATCTACTGCCTCTTTTAAACCTTCCCCAATAGTATGTGTTGGTTGATACCCTAATAACTCTTTTGCTTTTTCTACCGAAGCCAAAGAATGCGGAATATCTCCCTGCCTGTTAGGACCATGAACAACCTCTACCTCAGCGATTTCAGCATCATATTTACTTAAGTATTCTTTTAAATATTTCACTAAATCATTCAAAGTAGTTCTATCTCCTACTGCTGTATTATACACTGTATTTACCGCTTTAGGATTGGTGGTTAACATTGCTCGTTCGTTCATCTGTACCACATTATCTACATACGTGAAGTCTCTAGAATAATCTCCCGCTCCATTGATTACTGGAGATTCTTTTTTCATCAATTGCTTCACGAACAAAGGAATAACAGCAGCATACGCTCCATTAGG
>JAYRDY010000204.1:0-3726 GCA_041909215.1 Cloacibacterium sp.
CTGTAGCATCTGTAGAATTTTTGAAATATTCTCTTACGCAGATTAAACCTTGAGCTAGAAAAGCTGTTTCTACTAAATCTCCTCCATTATCTTTTGTGCTGAAAGGAATAACATTCCCTGTATTCCCGTCCATCCAATGTGGCCAAGCTCCATGAAAACGATTGGCATTTTGTAAGAAATTAAGAGCGGTAGATAATCTAGAAACGGCATCGGTTCTCGTTACATAACCGTTTTTAATCCCTACTAAAATCGTCATCAACCCAAAACCAGAACCACCTGTGGTTACTACATTAGCATCTTGACCAGGATTATCTGTATGATATCTTTCTCTAGCCAGTTTAGAAGTAGATTGTGCATAATCCCAAAAATATTTAAGTGCATCTTTCTGAACCATTTCTACAATTTCTGGGTCTGTGTAAGTTTTGGGAGGTTCTACAGGTGTAGGTGGATTAGGCTCTGTTCCAGAGGTAGTCTCAGAAGAACAACTGCCACACAAAAGTATGGCAGTTGCTAAAATTTTCATGAAATTATTAAATTTCATCTATTATTTTTTCTTAGTGTATAAAGTATTTACTTCGGCAGCGGTAAGTGCAGTAGCATACAATCTAAATTGGTCAATACCTCCATTCCATGAATTTTTCAACCAATCACTCGCACCTTGACTTACTTGTTGTGCAGTAAATTCTTGCGGTCCTGCTCCAATTTTCAATCCTGTAATTTTAGTAGGCTCTAAAACTACATTTCCATGACCTGTCCACTCTGGTGCATTTGCATGTGCTACTCCATCTTTGTAAAGTGTCATTTTAGAAGTACCTGCATCATAAACAAATGCTAAGTGGTGCCAGTTATTATCATACAGACCTGTAACTGCATTAGCTCCTGTCCATTCAAACCATTTTTCACTGGTTTTATCTTTTACGAAGAACTTCACTACAGGTTGTGCAGCTGTACCTTCTGTAAGTAAAAACATAGATGCTGCAGACCAGTGATAAGAAGAAGGAGCAGGCATACTGAAAATATGATCAGTTTTTAACTCTCCTTTTTTCACCCAAACAGATAGTGAAAAACTTTTTGCTTCTTTAGCAAAATCATTTGCACTGCTATATTTGATATACTTATAATTAGCACCTTGTGCTGCTTTTCCTTTTGCTCCATCAATTGAAGCCAATGGATTATCAGATGGGAATTTTGCTCTAATACTATCTACTGCATTCATTAATGGATTACTAGTAGTCCCATCAAAAGCAACATAAAATTTTAACGGTCCACCTGGTTGATTAGCATCTTTAGGATAATCTCCTAATTCTGGTCTATCTAAATTTTGACAAGAAAACATCAAAAATGAAATAGAAAGAGCACCAAAAATTTTGAATATTTTATTTTTCATTTTTTGTAAGTCTTAAAGATTAATAATTAGGATTTTGAACTAAAACTCCTTGAGATTTGTCAATAGCTTCTTGAGGAATTGGGAAATACTTGTTTTTATCTGTATATCCTTTTGCTCCTAAAACAGCAGGTGCATCTCCCCATCTTACTAAGTCGTAGAATCTTTCGAATTCCATTGCGAATTCAATTCTACGTTCTTGTTTAATAGCCGCTCTTAGTGTAACTTGATCTGCAGCAGTAGTATTTGCAAGTCCTGCTCTGTTTCTAATCATATTTACATAATTAGCCGCTTTACCAGATTGTCCTAATTCATTAGCAGCTTCAGCTGCCATTAAAACTACATCTGCGTAACGTATAATTTTGATATTTTCCCAGTGGTTTTTGTTTTGTGCATATTGAATTCTTTCTGCTGGATAAGTATAAGCTTTTCCATTCCAATATTGTTGAGCTACTGTAGGTACACTAGGTAATGTATATCCTGCACTGCCATAAATATCTGGACCTCCTGAAGTTAAAATTGTAGTTTTCTTACGTAAATCTCCATTTTCGTAAGCTGCTACCAATTCTACAGACGGTACATTAAAGCCCCAACCTAAATCCCAAGTTCCTGAACCTCTAACTCCTTGACATTCGTAGAAATTATTGGTGTACTTAGTTGGATAATCATAAGTTTTTTGGATTTCAAAAACAGATTCTTTAGAGTTGTTCCCTGCTTTTGTAAACTCATTATCATAAGAAGCGTTTAATTGATATACTCCAGAGTTGATTACTGTTTCTGATAATTCAAGCGCTTTTGCCCAATTTCCTTGGTAAAGGTAAAGTTTTGCTAATAATGCATTTGCCATTCCTTTAGTTGCTCTACCTAGATAAGAACTTGGCCATTGAGATGGTAAAACTTCTGCAGCTTCTGTTAAATCTTTTATAATTTGAGCATCTACTTGTGCCACTGTGCTTTTAGGCGCTACCTCATCTGCAGGAACGTCTATCGTTTTAAGATTGATTGGAACTTCTCCATAATCTCTTCTTAACTCAAAGTAACAGAATGCTCTTATTGCTTTTGCTTCTGCAATATTTACCATCGTTCCGTTTGATGTATCTCCAGAAGCCACTGCAGTATTGATTAATTCATTAGCATCATAGATGATTTTATAATGACCATTCCAGTTAGTTTTTATATGTCCATTAGTTGCTACATAACCGAAATTATTAAAAACATTACCATCTGTTGCAGCATCAGACGCTGTACTTCCTTTTTCATTGTCATCTGCTCTGATACAGTGTGTCCAAACGTAAGTAAAATCACTTACACCTCCTTCTGTTCTTAAACTCGCATATAAACCGAAAGCACTTGCTTCAAAACCACCTAAAGGAACTTCGTCTCCTACTGGTCTTCCTTCTGGTTTTAAATCTAACCAATCATCATTACAACTTTGAAGTGAGCTAGCACTTATCAATAAAACTCCACCTAAAAGTAGATTCTTAATTATATTTATTTTCATTACTTTAATTTTTTAGAATGTAACATTAATACCGAAACTTGTAATTCTAGGATTTGGATATCCACTGTTATTTACACCAAATTCTGTAGCTGAACCACCAAATTCTGGAGTAAAGCCATTCACATGATCCCAAGTTTTAAGATTCTGAACATTGAAATAAACTTTTAATGCTTGAACTCCTAAACCTTCGATTAAACCTTTATTGAAATTATACCCTAACTGTACGTTTCTGATTCTGAAGAAGCTACCATCCTCAATCATATAAGTAGAGTTTTCTCTGTTATAAGCAGATGCGGTGTAACTTCTTGGCTCCCAATTAGATGTTCCTGCACCGGTCCATCTGTCTAATCTTTCTTCACGATAGTTAAATGGTGCAAATGAATTACCATTACCCCAATTTCTGAAAATTTCGTTTCCGTATACTCCGTAGAAATCTGCATTAAGGAAGAATCCTTTGTAATCTGCACCTACACTAAATCCGTAAGTGAAATCTGGAGTTGGGTCACCAATAATAGTTCTATCATCTGGTGTGATTTTACCATCACCATTTCTATCTCTGTATTTAAAATCTCCAGGCGCAACATCTCCAATTGTAGAAGCTGGTGAACCAAGAATATCTGCATAAGATTGATATAATCCGTCTACAATATAACCATAGAAAGCACCTACTGGCAAGCCTTCTTTATAAATAGCTGGACCATAAAATACTTTATAGCCATCTTCTAATGTGTTAAGAACTTTGGTTTCAGTAGTGGTTAAGTTTCCATTAATGGAATACGTGAAATCTTGTGAAATTCTATCTTTCCACCCTAAAACAAATTCAAAACCTTTTGCCTCAATA
>JAYRDY010000205.1:0-3668 GCA_041909215.1 Cloacibacterium sp.
ATCGGTTTTATAACCTTTCGCTTCTATTTGTTCTATTTCTTTAATAAAAGCTTTAGGATTTACCACTACTCCATTGGCAATAATACATTTGCCTTTGCATTGCAAAACCCCTGAAGGCAACAAATGCAAAACAAATTTATCTTCCCCAACATAAACCGTATGGCCAGCATTATCGCCACCCTGAAAACGAACTACATAATCTGATTTTGCTGAAAGAACATCGGTTATTTTCCCTTTTCCTTCGTCTCCGAACTGAAGACCAACAACAACGTAAGTTGACATATTTTTTAAGAATTTTTATTAGATTTCTACAAAGGTAAAGGTAAAAAACTGTTCTTGCAAATTAAGTTTCAGATATTTAAGTCCTGCTAAAATTCATCCCTTTTAATGAGTGTTTTATTTTAATTATCCTTAAATTTATCCCTTAATATTTTTTAGTATGAAGAAAATACTTCTCGTTTCAGCTTTTGCTTTTTTAGCAAGTTGCACCAGCGTTCAGAATACTCCGAAGCAAGATTTTAATTGGAATGGTGCTAACCTTTATTTCGCAGTTACCGATAGATTCAACAATGGTAATCCTAATAATGATGTTAATTTCAACAGAACCGAAAAAGCAGCTACTTTGCGCGGTTTTGAAGGTGGCGACTTAAGAGGTGTTATCCAAAAAATAGACGAAGGATATTTTAATAAATTAGGAATTAATGCCATTTGGCTCACTCCTATTGTAGAGCAAATTCATGGCATAACAGACGAAGGAACTGGCAAAACCTATGCTTATCACGGTTACTGGACTAAAGATTGGACGGCTTTAGATCCAAATTTCGGAACTGAAGAAGATTTAAAAGAATTGGTAGATAAAGCTCATAAACAAGGTATTAGAATTGTTCTTGATGCGGTAATTAATCACACTGGCCCTGTTACGTATGCAGACCCAGAATTCCCCAATAAATGGGTAAGAACTTCGCCACAATGCACTTACACCAATTTCGAAACAACAACAGCTTGTACTTTGGTTAAAAATTTACCAGACGTTCTTACAGAAAGCAATGAAGATGTAGGTTTACCTCATCTTTTGGAAGAAAAATGGAGAAAAGAAGGTAGATACGAAAAAGAAGTTTCGGAATTGAATGTATTTTTTGTAAAAACAGGTTTTCCTAGAGCTCCGAAATATTACATCATGAAATGGCTTTCTGATTATGTAAAAAAATACGGAATTGATGGCTATAGAGTTGATACGGTAAAACATACCAACGAAGATGTTTGGAAAGATTTCAAACAAGTTTGCGATCAGGCTTTTGCTGAATTCAAATTACAAAATCCTAAAAAAGTTTTAGACAATTCTCCTTTCTTTACTGTTGCAGAAGTTTACGGTTATGGCATTTCTCAGAAAAGATTATATGATTTTAGCAACAAAAAAGTAAACTATTTCCAAAACGGGTTCACTTCTATGATTAATTTTGATTTCAAAGGAGACGCCAATAAATCTTACGAAGAAATATTTAGCAGTTACGACAAAATCCTTCAAAATGATTTAAAAGGAAACACCGTAATGAACTACATTTCTTCTCATGATGATGGTTGGCCATTCGACAAAGAAAGAAAAAGGACTTACGAATCTGCCACAAAATTGCTTTTAGCACCTGGAATTTCACAAGTGTATTATGGAGATGAAACAGGCAGAAAATTAACAGTAAACGGCGCAGAAGGCGATGCTAATTTGCGCAGCAATATGAATTGGAATGATGTAAAAAACAATCCTGAAACTCAAAAATTATTAGAACATTGGCAAAAACTCGGTCAATTCCGAAGAAATCATGCTGCAGTAGGCGCAGGAAAACATCAGATGATTTCCAACTCTCCTTATTGGTTTTCAAGAACTTACAAAGAAGACCAAGTTGTAATTGGCTTAGATTTACCAAAAGGAACCAAAGAAGTAAACGTTTCTGGCATTTGGCAAGACGGAACCAGAGTAAAAGATGCTTATTCTGGCGCTACAATGCCTGTAATCAACGGAATAGTTTCTTTAACCAACGACCAAACTATTGTTTTATTAGAGAAAAAATAGATTTTATAACACAATTATATGATTAAAGTGCAGTTTTTTCTGCACTTTATTTTTTTTATCTATTGAAGAATTTTAAAAAATAGCATTGTATAAAATCAATTTTAGCATACTTTTGTCAATGAAAAGTGAAAATTTTTAAAAATATGAAAAGAATAATCCTTCTGCTGTCCTTATTTTTAATGAGCAATATATTTGCACAGAAAGTACCAACCGTTCTGAAGACTTCTTTTTCTAAAGAAGCTTTGGCTCAAAAATTAACCGACATCAACGGAAAAACAACCACCATTTCTAGAATATTTGAAAAACATAAAGGTAAAATTCTGGTAATAGATTTATGGGCAAGCTGGTGCCGAGACTGCATTACCGCAATGCCAAAAGCCAAAGAATTAGAAGAAAAAAATCCGCAAGTAGATTTCATTTTTTTATCGCTAGACCGCAATTTCGAAGCTTGGAAAAAAGGAATGGAAAAACACAATATGCAAACAATGGAAAACTATTGGTTTAATGAAGGCTGGAAAAACAATTTCAACAATTATATAGACCTCAACTGGATTCCGAGATACTTAATTGTAAATCAAAAATCTGGAATTGCAAAATATTATGCAATTTCGCCTGAAGATCCAGAAATTCAGAAAACGATAGATGAGTTATCAAAATAAAAAAAGTCAGAGCTTATAAACTCTGACTTTTTCTTTATATAAAAGGCGTTTGTAAAAAATCATTGAGCGGTTTCATGGCTTTGAAAATTTTAGCGAATTCCTTAACTGCATTTTCACTGAGCAATTGCTCATCAGAGATAGGATGCATCACCACAAAATGTTTGAGTTTAAGATATTCCGCCATTTTATCGTCTTTTTCAAAACCTTGAGGCACTTTTTTCAGTTTATCTTCTACACTTAATCCACGAAAATAATTTCTAAACTCATCTTGTTCTAAAATCGCTTTGAACTCGTCACCAAAAGCAGAAATTTCTTGTCTTATCGTTTTTAAAACCGATGGTTCTGGCATATAAACACCACCTGCCAAAAAAGATTTTCCGGGTTCTATATGCAAATAATATCCTGAAATCTTATTGCCTTTTCCCATTCCTAAACCCGCTCCGAAGTTGGTTTTATAAGGTGTTTTATCTTTAGAAAACCTTGTATCTCTATAAATTCTAAAAACGGATTTTTTAGCTTCTAACTTCCCGACTTCTTCATCAAAAATTCCTCAACAAAAGAAATCACATCTTGTTGCGCTTCTTGGTAAATGGTTTTATTCTCGTTAAACCATTCTCTGTTATTATTTTTCTCTAAAGTTCTCAGAAATTGAAGGGTGGATGATTGCATATATAAAATATAATTTTCAAAAATAATGAATTTCTCACAAATCTTTCGCTCCTACGGAGCTCAACATAAAAACCACTCACTTTTCTACAAACCTTTTGCTCATACAGAGCAAAAATTGAACTCAAAATCCAGCTCCCAATCTTCCAACTTCCAACGAAATCAACCTTTTAAAAATTCCCAAAAAACCTTCACTATTATTATTAAAAATAAAATCACTATCTTTGCCGCTTAATTATTATAGACGATCTTTAAATGAATTTATTTACGGAATCCAA
>JAYRDY010000206.1:0-3655 GCA_041909215.1 Cloacibacterium sp.
AGTTCTTCTTCTACTTTTTTCCAAGCATCTTCGGCACTAGCAAAATCAAAACCTATTCCACGTACTTTATCCTGAATTCTAAAAGCTTTTACAATACTGGGTGTCCCTTTAGAAACACCCGCCAAAACAGATTTGTTCCCTTCTTTCAGTTTTAGTTTTTCCCAGTTTTGCCTCACTTCCTCTTCATCTTTCACTTCTACATTTCCATAAATATGAGGATGACGAAAAATGAGTTTTTCGTTTAAAGAATTGATAACATCCGCAATATCAAAAGCATTTTTCTCTGAACCAATTTTAGCATAAAAAACCAAATGCAACAGAACATCGCCCAACTCTTTTTTAATCTCAGTTAAATCTTCCTCTAAAATAGCGTCAGAAAGTTCATAAACTTCTTCTAGCGTAAGATGTCTCAAAGATTGTAAATCTTGCTTTTTATCCCAAGGACATTTTTCTCGCAAATCATCCATAATATCGAGTAATTTTGAGAAAGCTTCGAGTTTTTGTTCTTTCGTATTCATAAATAAATTTTAGATGGAACAAAGGTAAAGATTGAACATAAAAATCCCGCAGATTTCATAGAAAAACACAATTTATCTGTGTAAATCTTCGAAATCTGCGGGAATATATAAAGAGATTCTATCCTTGTTTTCTTTGTGTAGATTTTACGGTAGATTTAGCCGAAGAAGAAGCTTTGGCTTTTGGAGCTGCAGGCTTTTCTGCTTTTGGAGCTGCTTTTTTTGCTACTGGTTTCTTTTCTTCTACCACTTCTGCATCTGTTACCGTTGGTTCTTCTGCTTTTACAAAAGCTTCTGCAGTAATTATTCCTGCTTTTTGGAGTAAATTATACCATTGTACAAGCTTTTTGATATCAGAAGCATATACTCTGTCCACATCATAATCTGGTAAAACTTCTGTCATGAAATTTCTTAATTCTGTTTCAGAAGATTTATGAGCAATTGCTTGCTGATACTCATATTTTTCTGCAATATTTTTGAACACTTCAAAAAGTGGAACTTCTTTATCAAAAGTATAAATAGCGATGTTTTCTAACAAACTTACTTGTGAAGAGTTAGAAATACTTGCCTTCTTACCCGTAGAAACATCTTCTACAATAAATCCTGATTTTAATTGCGATACCAAAGTAAATAAACCTGGTTTACCAGAAATCGAAATTATTTTGTCTAACTGCATAATATAATTTTTTTTGCGTTCGGCAATCAGCATTTTGCTTGCTGCCCCATTTATTAATGTTTAATATTTTAATTTGTTTAATGTTTGATGAAAACTTCGAGCATCATGTTTTTTATTTCGGGAATCTCATTTTATAGCTCACAGAAATGTCTCCTGATGTTATTTTATTAAGTTTTCCTTTAATAATTTTCTTCTTCAGTGGACTTAATTTATCGGTGAACAAAATTCCTTCAATGTGATCGTATTCATGCTGAATTACTCTGGCTCTGATGTCTGAAAAAGTTTCGGTATGTTTAACGAAATTTTCGTCAAAATATTCTATCAAAATCGTTTCTTTTCTGCTTACGTCTTCTCTTACATCTGGTATAGAAAGGCAACCTTCGTTAAACTTCCACTCATTACCAGATTCTTCTAAAATTTTAGCATTGATGAATACTTTTTTGAAATCCTTCAACTCCTCAGCAATATCTTCATAATCTTCATCATCGGCCAACGGTGTTACATCTACCACAAAAAGACGAATATCTAAGCCTATTTGTGGTGCAGCAAGACCTATGCCATGTGCTTCATTCATGGTATCAAACATATTAGAAACAAGCTCTTTCAGCTCAGGATAATCTGGTGAAATATCGTGGGCTTTCTTTCTTAATACTGTATCTCCGTATGCTCTGATTGGTAAAATCATCTTTGTTTTTGTTCTAAAAAATTTTGTAAAATTATGGTTGCACTAATTTTATCAATTAACGCTTTTTCTTGTCTCTGCTTTTTATTTTTACCACTTTGCGAGATAAAATAAGAAGCCATTTTAGAAGTAAAACGCTCATCAAAACGATGGATTTCTACTTCTGGAAAATGAGTTTTTGCTTGTTCTACAAATTTCAGAATTTCTGTTTCTATTTCAGACATATTCCCTTTAAGATCTGTAGGCAAACCAATTACCATTGCTTCTACATTGTTTTCTGCAAAATATTTTTGCAAAAAAGCAATGATATTTTTAGTTTCTACGGTAGTTAGTGCACTGGCAATCATCTGCAAATCATCTGTAGCTGCAATTCCGCAACGGGCTTTACCGTAATCTATGGCAATAATTTGACTCATAAACTGCAAATTTACTAATTTTTTTCAGGTTGTGGCAATTCATTTTTTTTATAATTTTAAAGTCGGAAACTTTTCATAATATGAAGACACTTATTTTGGTAAGACATGCCAAGAGCGATTGGCCAACAAACACAGATGATCTAGATAGGCCTCTTAGTGAATGCGGGCATCAGGATGCGCCCAAAATGGCTAAATTTCTAAAATCTAATGAAGTAAAAATAGACGCTTTTGTTACCAGTCCGGCAAAAAGAACAATAACCACTTGCAGATATTTTGCAGAAGTTTTCGAAAATAAAAACATCAAAAAAATTGAAGAATTATACAACGCTTCTTCCACAGAGTTTTTAGAATTGATAGAAAATCTAGACGATTCTGTAGAAAATGTTGCAATATTTTCTCACAACAACGGCATCACTTATTTTGCCAATTCTCTTACCAACGAAAATATAGAACATATGCCGACTTGTTCTGTGGTAGCTTTCAAAATTGATACAAAAAATTGGGCAGAATTTAAAAAATCAGCTAAAGAATTTTTGTTCTTTTACAAACCAAAAGAAATTTAGACAACATGAAAATCGCAGCAATAGACATAGGAAGTAATGCAGCAAGATTGCTTATTAATGAAGTAAAAGAACCTAAAAAAGGTAAACCAGAATTTGTAAAACTCAATCTTTTGAGAATTCCTTTCCGATTAGGGATTGATGTTTTTACCACAGGTGAAATTGGTGCTGAAAGAAAAAAAATGGTGATTAATTCTATGAAAGTTTTCGCACAGTTGATGGAAATTTATGGCGTAGAACATTACCGCGCCTGTGCAACAAGTGCAATGCGTGATGCAAAAAATGGTAAAGAAATTATAGATTTGGTAAAAGAAGAATCTGGGATACAAATCGAAATTATTTCTGGTGACGAAGAAGCGACTTTAATCTATGAAAACCACGTTGCAGAAGGTCTCGATAAGAATTTCGGATATTTATATATTGATGTTGGTGGCGGTTCTACAGAGCTTACTTATTACGAAAATGGTAAGATGAAATACGAACATTCTTTCAACATTGGTACGATAAGATTGCTCAATAATTTGGTAACCAAAGAAAATTGGGAAGAAATGAAAACCGAAATCAAAACCAAAATCGTAAGCAAAAAACCAATGGTTGCGATTGGTTCTGGGGGCAACATCAACAAAGTTTTTAGTATGAGCAAAACCAAAGACGGAAAACCCTTGTCTGTAAATGCTCTGAAAGTTTTTTATAAAGACTTAAAAGAACTTAGCGTAGAAGAAAGAATGCTGAAACATAACTTAAGAGAAGACCGAGCAGATGTAATTGTACCTGCGCTAGAAATTTTTAATAAAGTTCTGAGTTGG
>JAYRDY010000207.1:0-3601 GCA_041909215.1 Cloacibacterium sp.
AAGCTAAGAAAAGGAGCTAAGAAAAGAGAATTACAAAAACCTGAAATTGATATACCTTCTTGTGAAATCGAGGGTATATATACAGCCCAACCAACTAGATATGTACGTGAAGCTCAATTTGGATTAGAAGATAATACCTATGATGAAGTTTGGGCTATTTTTGATAAAGATGGACATCCAAAACATGAAGAGGCTTTTGAATTAGCAAATGTTATTGTAGGAGGTAAAAAAGTAAATATTGCTTTTAACAGTATTGCTTTTGAATATTGGATTTTACTCCATTTTGAAAGTAATTCAACAGCTTTTATTAAATCAATGTGTCGTGAAGCAAAAAAACCTTTAAAATGTGGCTCAAATAAACACCATTACGATTGTCATGGCACCAATTGTGTTTGTGGTAGAATTGTAACTCAAAATTTTCTAGATTACGAAGAAGGTAAAAAGAGTTTTAATTTTAAAAAATTTCATCCAAACGTAAATAGTGCTATTGAAAGAGCCATACTATTAAGAAAATCATACATAGGTAATACAAATCCAATCTACAAGTTAAACCCTTATACAGATACTGATAGATTAGTATATAAATTATTGCATTTAGATAAATTTGATTTGTTTTGGTTTCAATTTAATGAAGTACAAGCTATTGAACAGATTGAAATTTCTTTTATATTTCATAAACAAAATATAAATGTTATAATTAATAAGATTGTGAATACTACAGTAATCTTAAATCAAGATTTACTTTGCTTATTTGATATAAATGGCAATAAATTAGATTGCGGGCAAAGAAAAGAAATGAAAGAAAATTCATTTACAATTACAATTGATTTAAGCGTTATTCAAAACTTCACCCCACTTTTTATTGGAATACGAAAAAATGAAAAGGAATATTATATTACAGAACTACCTACATAAAAAAAATAACCATGTCATTCAACGAATTAAATAGTGTAGAACATTACATCATTCATCAATTGAGTGGTGTTAATCTAAATGCTTCAGGAGTGGCTGAAAGTAAAACTTCTTATGGTGCTCAGTGGCAATATGTTTCACCACAACAACTTAATAGAACAGTTAATGAAGTTTTGGTGGAAACCGAACTGAAAGCGGCTTTAATTCGTTTGAATCCTGAAATTGCTCGCAATCATGATTTGGCAGAAGAGGTGATTTATAAACTTAGAGCTATATTATTATCAGTTCATCAAATTGGTTTAGTAAAGGCCAATGAAGAATTTTTTAAATGGATGTGTGGTGAAAAAACCATGCCATTTGGAGAAAACAACCGTCACGTTCCTGTTCGTTTAATTGATTTTGATGATATTTTAAACAATACGTATTTTGTAACCAATCAATACCGTGTTCACAGCAGAGAAACTAAAATACCAGATATTGTATTATTAATTAATGGATTACCTGTAGTCATTGGAGAAGCGAAAACACCTATTAGACCATCGGTGAGTTGGTTAGATGGTGCGCATGAAATCCATGACATCTATGAAAATGCGGTTCCTCAATTGTTTGTTCCTAATATTTTGTCTTTTGCTACAGAAGGGAAAACCTTTTATTTTGGTGGTGTAAGAACTCCTTTAGAGTTTTGGGCCCCTTGGCGCATAGAAAATGATGATGAAAAGCTAGCCAAACAATTAGGATTGGGTGAAATAGGTAAAGAGTTATCTGATTTGTTACATCCGAAACGCCTTTTGGATATTCTGCAAAACTTTTCACTGTTTACCACCAATAAGAAAAAACAACGCATTAAAGTATTGTGTCGCTTTCAGCAATATGAAGGTGCTAACAAAATTGTAGAACGTGTAAAAGAGGGTAAAATAAAGAAAGGCTTAATTTGGCATTTTCAAGGTTCTGGTAAATCGTTATTAATGGTTTTTGCAGCGCAGAAATTGCGCAAAATGCAGGAACTAAAAAGTCCAACCGTAATAGTTTTGGTCGATAGAACCGATTTAGATACCCAAATTACAGGTACCTTTAATGCAGCTGATGTGGCTAATGTAGTTACCACAGAAAGTATTTCAGAATTACAAACCTTACTAGAACGCGATACTCGAAAAATCATTATTTCCATGATTCATAAGTTTA
Source organism: Cloacibacterium sp. (assembly GCA_041909215.1). Taxonomy (GTDB): domain Bacteria; phylum Bacteroidota; class Bacteroidia; order Flavobacteriales; family Weeksellaceae; genus Cloacibacterium. The sequence continues at coordinate 2,095 of JAYRDY010000207.1, forward strand.
GGGATGCTAAACCTAATATGAATGAACGAGATAATATCATTGTATTAGTCGATGAAGCTCATAGGACCCAAGAAGGTGATTTGGGAAGACAAATGCGAGCGGCGTTGCCTAATGCTTTCTTATTTGGATTAACAGGTACACCTGTGAATAAAGCCGATAAGAATACTTTTTGGGCTTTTGGAGCACCAGAAGATGAAGGAGGTTATATGTCACGTTACACCTTTCATGATTCGATTAGAGATGATGCTACTAAACCCTTACATTTTGAACCTAGATTAGTAGATGTTCATGTTGATAGAGAGACTATTGATAAAGCTTTTAAAGAATTTAAAGATGAAGCGGCATTAACCGATGAAGAAGCCGATGCTTTAAATAAGAAATCAGCAAAGATGGCTGCTTTCTTGAAGTCACCAGAACGTGTCGCTAAGATTGTAGAAGATATAGCAAAGCATTTTAATGAAAAAGTGGCACCACATGGCTATAAGGCCATGATAGTAACACCTGATCGTTATGCTTGTGTACAATACAAAGAAGAGTTGGATAAATATTTTGCTACCGAAGCTAGTAAAGTAGTTATTTCTACTTCTGCAAATGATGATTTTGAATTTAAACAGAAATGGGGGTTAGATAAAAGCCAGCAAGAGAAAGTAGTGGATGATTTTAATGATGCTAATTCGCCATTAAAATTCATTATTGTAACTGCCAAATTATTGACTGGTTTTGATGCACCTATATTACAAACTTTGTATTTAGATAAATCCATTAAAGACCATACCTTGTTACAAGCTATTTGTAGAACGAATCGTTTATACCCTGGAAAATCTTTTGGTAGAATTGTAGATTATTTTGGGGTATTTGATGATGCTGCTAAAGCATTAGAATTTGACGAAAAAAGCGTTAGTCAAATGATAACAAATCTTTCCGAATTAAAAGAGCAATTACCGGAAGCCATGGAAAAAGCATTGTCTCATTTTATTGGAGTAGATAAAACAATTGATGGCTTTGAAGGATTAGAATTAGCCCAAAATGCTATTAATACGGATGATAAAAAAGATGCTTTTGCAAAGGATTATAAATACCTTTCTAAGTTATGGGAGTCGTTATCTCCAGATAGGATTTTAGATCAGTACCAAGCTGAGTATCGTTGGTTATCACAAGTATTTGAATCGGTTAGACCTTCTTCTGACCATATTGGAAAATTGTTATGGTTTACTTTAGGGGCACAAACAACCAAGTTAATTCATGAGAATATACATGTAGGTGATGTACACCAGTTGGATGAATTTGTTTTGGATGCAGATGTTATTGAAAATATTTTCAATAATCCTGATCCCAATAATGCCAAAAAATTAGAGAAAATTTTAGTTAAGCGCTTTAAAAAACATGCGGGAAATCTAAAGTTTAAGAAGTTAAGTGAACTTTTAGAAGCTTTACGAGATAAAGCAGAACAAGGTCTAATTACCTCCATAGAATTTGTAAAAGAGCTATGTAAATTAGCCAAGGAAAC
>JAYRDY010000208.1:0-3597 GCA_041909215.1 Cloacibacterium sp.
GAAAATATTTTGAATTTAGAAGAATTTGAAATTCTAGACGAAAGCATAGAAAAAGTAAAATGGATTTCCTTACAAGAAGAAAATCCATTACCATTACCGATTGATAAAATTGTCTTTCAGAAACTGAAAGAAAAATTATTCTAAAATATCGTTTAAATACTTGGCCAACCTAAGTCCACCTTTTAAAAGCTGATTTTCTAAGGTTTCAGAAAATTTATAGTTATAATCATAACTGTAATTTTCGTTTGCTGGCGTTTGGCTGTAAATTTTATCTGCTTTTTTGTAACTCTCAAACAACCAATCTTCTAAAGAACCTGTTTGTAGTTTTTCAATATCGTCTTTAGATTTTTTATCCAAAACGGTTGCAAATTCTGTATAAGAATAGTTCTGAAAATCTACCAATTTAGAATCCCAAAGGCTGTGTAAATTAGTAGGTTGTTTAAAGAAATTAAGGCTAATAAGATTGCCACCAAGATCTTCTGCTCTGCCTACGTGGAATGGCTGATGCATATCGCCCATTAAATGAATTAAAAACACAACCGCTTGCTTTTTGGCTTCTTTTGTTGAGTTTTTATCTTCTAAAATTTCTCTTTGTTGAATGATTACCGAATACAAATTAGGGGTTTTGTTTTCTTTCAACTCTTTTTGAAAATCCTGAAAATTTTGTTTTGGCGTTACATTTACATAATGCCAAATTTCGGTTTCTTTGTATCGCTTCAGAGAATCAGACTTTACAAAATCTGGCCAATTGGCATAATAAGCCAATTTTTGGTCACCTAATATTTTTTTAAGTTTTCTCTTAGACTTATTGCTAAGGTGATGTTCTGCAATTTCTGCAATGGTTCTGTGCCCTGTTGTGCCCCAAGAATAAGCTTCTGCCGACTGTAGTACAAAAGCGAAAATAAGAATTTTGAATACTAACTTCATCTATTTTTTAATTTTAAAATCTCTGTAACCTTCATAAGGCTGCAAATATCCTAAATTCCAATTAGATTGCAATAAAGATTCTACAAAATTATCTTCTCTCACAGCATAAGGGTCATAAGGCTCTTTAATATCCACATCTGCAATATTGCCTTTTACATTCCACCAAAAGGCACTCCAACCGCCACGCAATTCTTTAATAATCTCATAAACCGTTTTGCCTGTGGCTCTGTACATTAATTTAGCAAAAATTCTACCTTCTGTGGTAGTAAGATCTCTTAATTGCTTTTCATATTGGTTAGCAAGTTCTTCTTGTCTTTTTTTGATGTAAACTCTTTTTTGGTCGCTATCTATTTTGGACAATTCGTCTTGTATATCACGGTATTGCTCTAATGCTGTTATAAAATACGGATATACTCTATTGAGTTTTTTATTGAGAAAAAAGTAAAAATTTCTGTCTAACTGATTGTTAAAATGAGGCTTTGGCAATAGCATCAACTCATCCATCACAATTACTTTTTCGCCATTTATTTCATATACTCTAGCTCTTTGTTGTTCATCATAATAGAAAACATTTCCCAATTCATCCTTTTTCAGTTTATCTTTTGGGATATCTTTCAGAGCCTTTAATTCTACAACTATACTATCACTCTGTGCATGAAACTGATAGCCTAAAATCATTAGAAATATGATAAGTATTCTCTTAAATTTCATTATTTTTACACTCATTAATTACTAAATAATCACACAAAAATCGTTCCTTTATATGAAATACGAAAAAAAATCTTTAAAATTTTTAGAAAAATATCTTAACACCGCCTCACCTACTGGTTTTGAGCAAAACGGACAAAAAATCTGGACGGAATACATCAAAACTTTTGTTGATGAAGTTCGGGTAGATCATTATGGCACAGCTTACGGAATCATCAACCCCGAAGCCGAGTTCAAAGTAGTGATAGAAGCCCACGCAGACGAGATTTCTTGGTATGTAAATTACATTACAGATGATGGTTTAATTTACGTTATCCGAAACGGTGGCTCAGATCAGCTCATTGCACCTTCTAAAATTGTTCACATCCACGGACAAAAAGGAATTGTGAAAGGCGTTTTTGGTTGGCCAGCCATTCATACAAGAGCCAATCAGAACGAACCCACTCCTAAAATCGAAAATATCTTTATCGATTGCGGTTGTACTACCAAAGAAGAAGTTGAAAATTTAGGCATCCATGTAGGTTGTATGATTACTTATCCTGATGAATTTTTCGAAATGAATGACCGCTATTTCGTTTGTAGAGCATTAGACAACAGAATGGGCGGTTTTATGATTGCCGAAGTAGCTAGACTTTTGAAAGAAAACAATAAAAAATTACCTTTCGGGTTATACATCACCAATTCCGTGCAAGAAGAAGTCGGACTTTATGGCGCCACCATGATTGCACAAACCATAAAACCTAATATCGCCATCGTTACAGACGTTACGCACGACACCTCCACCCCAATGATTGAAAAGAAAAAAGAAGGAGATATGAAATGTGGCAACGGCCCTGTAATCGCTTATGCGCCATCAGTTCATCACATCATCAGAGATTTAATCACCGAAACCGCTACCAAAAAGAACATTCCGTTCCAGAGAAACGCCCTAAGCAGAGCCACTGGGACAGATACAGATTCTTTTGCATTTTCTAATGGCGGCGTTCCTTCCGCACTTATTTCTCTGCCTTTAAGATACATGCACACCACCGTAGAAATGGTTTCTAAAGAAGATGTTGCCAACGTTATTCAACTTATTTACGAAACGCTTCTTAAGATAAAACCAGATATAAATCTTAAATATTTTTAGGAAATTTCGGGCGTGCCTTTTCTTTTTCCAACGCTTATAGCCCTTCAAAAAGAAAAGTCGCGCTATCCGTTACAATCTTTTTCTTTTTTGCAACACCAATCCCGAACGCGCCTTTTTGGGCGCACCTACAAAAAGAAAAAGGATTTCCACTGCTATCGCTCACGCAAAACACAGCCTATTAAAGACATTTGCGTTATATAAATTAAAACCCTTTCTGCGAAGAAATGCAAAAAGGGTTTTTGCATTTTGCTCAATCAAAAAAAATTGTATTTTAGGCAAAATGAAAATCTAATGATTAACAAAACAGTAAAAAACGTTTCAGAAGCGTGTGCTGACATAAAAGATGGTGCAACCATTATGCTCGGTGGTTTTGGATTATGCGGAATTCCCGAAAATTGCATTGCTGAACTGGTAAAAATGAATGTTAAAAATCTCACCTGTATTTCTAATAACGCTGGTGTAGATAATTTCGGATTGGGTTTACTTCTTCATCAAAAACAAATCAAAAAAATGATTTCTTCTTACGTAGGAGAAAATGCAGAGTTCGAACGCCAACTACTCTCTGGTGAATTAGAAGTAGATCTCATTCCGCAAGGTACTTTGGCAACCCGATGTATGGCTGCTGGTTATGGTATGCCTGCCATTTTTACACCAGCTGGTGTAGGAACCGAAGTAGCACAAGGTAAAGAAATTAGAAATTTCAATGGTAAAGATTATCTTTTAGAATATGCTTTTGATGCAGATTTTGCCATCGTAAAAGCTTGGAAAGGTGATACCGCAGGAAATCTCATTTATAAATCTACCGCCAGAAATTTTAATCCAATGATGGCAAT
>JAYRDY010000209.1:0-3551 GCA_041909215.1 Cloacibacterium sp.
ATCAATTCCGGAAATTACAGCCATTGCTTGCGGAATAGTACATGCTCCTAATCCTGTATATTTATCTTTCCTGATATCATCAAGAATTAGAATATCTCCAACAAGATAATCCTGAATAAATAGTTTAAAAAAATTTTCAACTTGTTTTTTCTTCATTTTCAGAATAATTTTATTTTAATTTTTCTAAATCAACTAAGTCAATTGAAGTTGTAATTCCATTTTCAAATTCAACTTGATATGTTTCTTTAATATCAGTTTCAAAAATGTTTTTTACAATACCAATTGAATTTGTGGATAAATCATCTTTAAATGTATAATCATTGGTTTTTCCAATATATTTTACTTGTGTACCTTCTTTAATAGTTTCCATAATAAATAAATTTTATGTTAATAAGTAACAAATGTAAAGCACAAATTGTTGAATGCCAAGAGAAATATCCTCTTTTCTATTAATTTTTTATGTAATATAGCATTAATAATTTTAGTGGAAAAACACATCCTAATTCTCTGCTTTCTAAATGAATTTGGAATTTTATATTTTGTAGGGTTACCTTTTTAGTTTTTGAGTATAAAATAGTATAATCTTAAAATTTAAAACTATGTTTTCATTATTTTCAAAAAAAAGACATCCTGCAGCCAAATTATATGAGCATTATTCTGAAGACGAAAAATTAACCATTTTAGCCATTCTTTTCTTAGCAGGAACATGTGATAATAATTTAACTTCAAGTAGTCAACAAGATGAAGAGCTTTATCTTCTAAATCAGTTTGTTGATATTTTTGAAGTAAACGCTAGTAGATCACAAGAACTTTTAAATAGTGTAGGATCAGAAAATTTATTGATTCGTTTAAAAGCTTTTGAAAACTCAAAAATTGATTTTGTATTAATCATGATTATGGGAATGCTTCAATGCGATGGTTCTTTGAATCAGGTAGAAGTGAATTTTATGGTTACCGTATTAGATAGACTTGATATATCACTTGAAGATTTTACTAAAAAAATGGAAATGAATAAAAAAATGTATGATTTCTTTATGAAATAGAAAATTTCGCCCTCAGTAATAGATAAGAATTATCCTTTTTAAATACACATATAAACTTATTGTTTAAAATTAAAAATTTTATAAAAAATGGAATACCAATTAACCAAAGAAGACCAACTATTTTTAGATAAAATAGAACGAGAAGAAAAAGAAATGTTATGGAAGTTTTATGATTTAACAAAATCGGATGCCAATTGTCCAAAAAATCCATACTTACTTCAACCTAAAAACTTACGTTTAGTTTCTTATGAAATTTTACCAAATAAAAGGGTTAAATTAAATATCGGTTACATGAGAACATGGAGTGGATATGTCAGTTCTACTAAAAGAATGTCTTATAATCAGTACATTATTGGCACTTTATTTTGTGAACAAGTAGAATTTGTTAAGGATGTAGATTTTAATGAAAAAGGTACCATTACGATTCCATTTTTTTCAAAATCAAAAATTCTCAATCTTCCTATTAAAAATACACATAACGTATCTATAAAGTGTAAAAGTATTAGAGTGAAAAACATTGATATCTATGTTAAAAACAACGAGGGTAAATTCATTCTTGATGAAATTTACAGAGAGGAGCTGAACGGTTTGTTAGAAAATAATAATTCAATAGAAAATGTTTAAACTTTTTACCTTATTGCTATTTACTACTTTGTATGTAAACGGCCAAACAAAATTTTCAAGCTCTAAGTCCGATTATTCCTTTGTGTTTCCAGAAGGTTGGTACAAAAAAGAAAAAATTTACAACCCAGATGTGGAAGCAAAAATTATAGACGGCAAAGGCAATTCTTTTGTTGTAACTGTAATGCCAAATCCAGCTCCAGAATTTAAAACCGCCTCTCAAATGATGAAGGGGTTAACCAACCAAGAATTAAAAGAACAATTTGATGGCTTACACGGCGAAACTACCATTTTAAAACGTGGTGTCGTTTATCTAGACGGAGTAGAGTTTTATTACATTTTCATGTACACGCCATTTGAAGGTAGATTAAAATTATTGCACAAGCAATATGCTGCAATCTACAAGAATAAAATCATAAGTATTGATGCATGCGCTATTGAAACTTTTATCGATGAAACTACACCTGTTTTTGCATTAATGCTAAATACATTCAGGTTCCATTAAAATAAAATCAAATCATAGGGTTACCTTTTTTTAAAAAAAGTATAAACAAGTAACAAACAATTATTAACTCAAAAAATTAAACATTATGAAATCATTATTAGGACTTGGATTAATTATTCTAGGAATTGTATCATTCTTTCGCTACTTATCAAACTATGGATTTTCGAGTATCTATGAACTTATTGGTGCATTAATTGGAGTTTCAATTTTAATAGTTCCTGGTATATTATTACTAAAAAATGACAATAAATCAGAAGAAGAAAAATAATTGCCAAGAATCTTTAGCTTTTTTACTTTAAATAGTTTTATTCAAAGTTTTATTTATTAGATGTTTTAAACTGATTAAAAAGAATAAAATGGTTAGAAATTAACAATATGAAAATCAAGTAATTAGCAAAAAAAATAATTACAATCATTTAAAAACGAACCCCTAAAATGATATTAATTCTAAAAACATATTTGAAGATAAGGTTCTTCCTTTCTAAGAGCCTAAAATTCTTCTCATTAGTAGTCATTCTCTTTTTACCGATTGCCTGCAAAAAACACAATCCTAATAATTTCACACTTATCACTTCTGGTTATGGGGGTACTTACCCTGGATTAATTGCAAATCCTGCAAAAGGCAGAGCTAGCCAAATTGTTGCAGCGAGATGGGGTATTGATTTTTATTGGAGAGGATGCGTATACAATAATGATACTCAATGGGAAGATATGAAAAACAATTGGGAGGCAGAAAACAATATTGAAGAAAAATTTGGGGATGATTGGAAAGAAATATAGAATATCAACTAGAAAAAATGAGACCACCTCATCAATCAGAAAATGAATAATCAAGAACTCATCACTGCAATTTCTGAAATGAACACCGTTAAAATGATTCATTTGTTGAATGAAAGCAAACATTATCCAAAATCAAAAAAAGAAGTCTTGATTAAAGATTTGACCATGATTTTTAATCATCTAAAAATTAAGGACAGTTTACTAGAGATAATTGAAGGAAAATGTTGTGCTACTTTTGATGATTGTAAAAATGCTGACAAAACGGGATGGTTATTTTTAGCTAAAAAATCAAAGAAATATTTTTCATTGATTTTTGATTATGACTCTGGCGAATTAATAGACATCTATACCTGTCTTTACTTCGGTATTCAAAACCCATTATTTCAATCTGAAATTGAAAATAACTATGAATTAATTTATGTTACTGAGGGAGTCTTAAAAACAGAAAGTTACCTTTGGAAGTAAAACCTACTATTCTTAAAAAATAATTTTGTAATGATTAACCAAGAACTTATCACTGCAATTTCTGAAATGAACATGGAGGAACTTGTCCACTTACTGGATGAGCGTAACAGCTACCAAAACACCACAAAAACTATCTT
>JAYRDY010000210.1:0-3511 GCA_041909215.1 Cloacibacterium sp.
ATGAATCTTCTGTTTTACATTTAAATTCTAGTACTAGAGGCTTTCTTTTACCTTATTTTAATATTGGAGACTTAAATTCTAAGTTGCCCGTTGTTTCGGCTACCATTGCAGAAGGATTACTAGCCTATAATACTAATACTACAACAGGAAAAGGGATTTATTATTGGGATGGAACCAAATGGTCTGGTTTAGGTCAAGTAAATTTCACTAATATTTATAATAGTGTAATTAAACCACTCAATGCAGTACTTAATGATGCAGATACGTTTCCTTATTCTGTTAATCCTATGGTTGCTCCTTCATCACCAGGGTTAAGACGTTTCGATTGTGATTATACCGCTCCAGGAGATGATATCATCATTAATAATCCTTTGGCAGGGGCGCCAAATAATTTTGTGATTTGGGATAATGTCAACAAAAAAATCAATGTTCCACAGCAGTTGTTAGGGTATTCTATTACGGTTAATATTTCTTTGAAATATCAACAAACAACCTCTAACTCAGAAGCTTCTCGATTTGTAGCTTATACAGGGAATGCAATTGTTAATACAACTAATGGCACATATTCTGGAGGTAGAAAAATTAAAGATTTAATGTTTAAAAAAACCAAAACCAGTAGTTTCCCTTATGTAAGAGACGAATTGGTGCTTTCACCAATTATTGTAACTCAAGAAATTATAGACCATGGTATAATTCTTTACATTGGTAGTGGAGACAACTCTTCTCTAAATTTTTATGAACCAGTTCTTACCATAGATTATGGCGTAGTAAACATTACTTTATGATGATAAATTATAATAAAAAACAAACCCTTTGAATTAGGCTATTGATTTAGCAAAAACAGTTGTAATGAAAATTGCAACTATTTTTTTATGACATAAAATTGGTTCAATATTCATCGTTTCTTTTTAGGAATCCCTAAATTTGCAAAGTAAAAACACTTAAAGTTGAAATCTGAAATACAACAAGAGAAGCCTCAAATAGAAATGTATAACGAGTTATTGTTAGACATCGGTTCTACACTGATGGTTGCAGGGGCGCATTGTGGCAGGATTGATAGAAATATCAAGAGAATTGCAGATGTTTTGGAGGTAGATATTGAAACTTTTTATTCCTTCAATGGGATTATTCTTACAACCAAAATGCGTAATAATCCTTCAGAAACAGCCACACATCACAAAAGATTGCCTTCTCACGGAGTGCATTTCGGGATTCTTAATGGGATAAGTTTGCTTTCTTGGCAAGCCGTTAGCGAAAATTTTAATTATAATCAAATCATTAAAGAATTTAATAAAATTAAAAAACTTTCTCATCACAAAAGATTGCAAATTTTATTGGGAGTAGGGGTTGCTTGTGCTTCATTATGTATTTTAGCGAAAGGAGATGCGGTAGATGCAGCTTTTGCTTTTGTAGGATCTATATTGGGGTTGATAACTCGACAAGAAATTTCTAAACGGAATTTTAATGTAATGATTGCCATTGTAGGAGGTGCGTTTGTAACCAGTTTTATTGCGTCTATTAATGTGTATTATGGGATTGGCGCACTCCCCGAAAAAGCATTGGCAACGTCTGTTTTGTATTTAGTACCAGGGGTACAATTGGTGAATGCAGTAATAGATTTAATTGAAGGATATGTTTCTACGGCGATTGCCAGAGGTTTTTATTCAGGGTTTCTATTGCTTTGTATAGCATTGGGAATGGCGATAAGTATTTTAATTTTCGGAATCAATAATTTTTATTAAAATGGATTTTTTTCTTCTTGTACTTAAAGATTATTGCTTCGCTTTTTGTGTGGCAGTAGGATTTGGAAGTTTGTTCAACACTCCGAACAGAGTTTTGCTTATAGCAGGATTATTAGGCGGTCTTGGCCACGCAGTAAGATTTTGTTTGTACGAAGGTTTAGAATTTGGGTTAATAACCTCCACACTTGCAGGGACGGTTCTAATTGGTTTGTTGGGCATTGTTTTGGCACACAGAGTACATACACCACCTATTGTATTTACCATGCCTGCTTGTATTACCATGATTCCTGGGATGTACGCTTATAAAACAATGCTGGGTTTCATTAGATTAACTGATGAGAGTGGTTTAAGCAGAAATCCACAAGATTTAGACACTACTTTCCATAATTTGGTGCTCACAGGTTCTTTGTTGTTTACTTTAGCAGTAGGGATTTCAATTTCTGTTCTGCTTTTTAGACAATCAAGTGTTAAAATGCTGAAATTCGCTAAAAAATCAAAAATAGATGAAGAAGCTGTTTAATTCAGTCTTAATTTAAGCAGTATAATTCGCAAAAGCTTCTTCTAAATTGCTGAATTTCCCTTTAAATTCCTCAATCCCAGTATCTTGTACTATTTTACCTTGATGGATTAAAATTACCCTAGAACACAGCGCTTCAACTTCTTGCATAATGTGTGTTGATAGAATTACGGTTTTCTCTTTGCCAATTTCCTTAATTACATTTCTAATTTCGATAATTTGGTTGGGATCTAAACCATTGGTAGGTTCATCCAAAATCAGTAAATCTGGTTCGTGCAAAATAGCTTGCGCCAAACCAACACGTTGTTTGTAACCTTTAGAAAGTTGAGAGATTTTCTTAGACTTTTCAGGTGTAATGCCTACTAAATCAATAATTTCATCTACTTTTTCTTTTTGTATTTTATGGATGTCTGCCACGAATTGTAAATATTCCTTCACGTACATTTCGTTGTAAAGAGGATTGTTTTCTGGCAAAAAACCTATTTTTTCCTTTGTTTGAATTTCGTTTTCTGCAATATTTTTTCCATCGAAAATAATTTCGCCTTCATCAATCATCAGAACGCCCACAATAGATTTCATTAAAGTAGATTTTCCCGCTCCATTAGGGCCGAGAAGTCCAATAATTTCATTTTTTTTGATTTCTATATTAATGTTGTTTAGCGCCGTTTGTTCGCCAAATTTTTTAGTTAGATTTTTGATTTCTAAAGACATAAATTAATGAGTGATGAGTAATTAACAAAAAGTAATTTTCTTAACGCAAAAATAGAGATTATATTTTGAAAAATCGGGATTTCTGTCAGAGCGAATGATTGCTTTATTACAGGGAATCGCTGTAAAATAAAAATCCCAAGAGCATTTTCTTGGGATTTTGTGACCTCGACAGGATTCAAACCTGTAACCTTCTGAGCCGTAATCAGATGCGCTATTCAGTTGCGCCACGAGGCCGAAATTCGGTTTGCAAATATAGCGCTTTTTTCCTTTCTTTGAAAAATGAAAGCATATTTTTTTACTTTTCTTATGTTATTTTTGTTAAGTTCTTGTAATAAAGAATCTTACAATAAAGATGCACATTTTTATGGCTCAAAAAACGTTCATTACTCAGAAAGCGGAAGTAATTTAATATTAAAATCGGGTAAGTTTCAGTATAAAATCCCAAAAAATAAGCTGCCTTTTAAGAAAGTAATTTTGCTTAATGCAAGTCTTATTGGCTACTTCACAGAGCTCAACGCAGAAAATGTAATCGTTGGCGTTT
>JAYRDY010000211.1:0-3499 GCA_041909215.1 Cloacibacterium sp.
AGATTTTAGATTAATTCTTAGAAGCTATTCCTGCTTTCGCTACTCGCTTTTTTTGTCATTGCGAACAACGTGAAGCAATCTGTTGAACCTTTCATCCATCTCAATAACAAAAAAGAGCTCAAACAAACCGCTCAATCAGGGCTAGTTCCGTTTCGTTATCAAAAGAACTTTAACAACAAGATTTCTGCTTTTCTATTTTTCTGAAAATTTCAGAAATAAAATGCTCCATTTTCTTCAAAGTTTCGGGATTGATACAATAGCAAATCGCTTTTCCATCAATTTCTCCTTGTATAATTCCTGCGTTTTTCAATTCTTTAAGATGTTGAGAAACGGTTGGTTGCGCCAATTTAATTTCATCAACAATATCATTACAAATACAAGTATCTACAGAAAGTAAATATTCTACAATAGCAATTCTTGCAGGATGAGAAAGCGCTTTCATTAATTTTGCCACTTCATTTTGTTCTTCTGTAAAATGTTCAGTTTTAGAAATTCCCATATTTTTACATTTTCATATTGCAATATTACGATATAAATTTTTAAAACCAAAATATTCTTCATAAATTTGAAGTATAAAATTAAACGATGTCTATTCAAGAAAATTATAATAAAATAAAAGCCCAAATTCCAGCAAACGTAGAATTAGTTGCCGTTTCTAAATTTCACCCTGTTGAAAAAATTAAAGAAGTTTATGATTGCGGACAAAAAGTTTTTGGAGAAAATAAAGTACAAGAACTTTTAACCAAAGTAAATGAACTTCCTACTGATATTCAGTGGCATTTAATCGGGCATTTACAAACCAATAAAGTAAAATATATTGCTCCTTTTATCGACACGATTCAAAGTGTAGATTCTGAAAAATTATTACTAGAAATCAACAAAGAAGCAGAGAAAAACACCAGATTAATTAAAGTTTTACTTCAAGTAAAAATTGCCGAAGAAGAGACCAAATATGGCCTTGAAATTCCAGAAATAAAAGAAATTTTCAGCAATTATTTAGAACAAAAATATCCTCATGTACAAATTATTGGATTGATGGGAATGGCAACTTTTACGGACAATAAAAACCAAGTAAAATCTGAGTTCATGATGCTAAAATCTTTGTTTGATGAGCTTTCAACTTTCAAATCTTTAGAAAAATTATCTATGGGAATGAGTGATGATTTTCTTCTCGCAATAGAATGCGGTGCTAATTCGGTAAGAATTGGCTCTGCGATTTTTGGAAACAGAAATTATTAAAATTGGCACAAATTTTGGCTTTAAAACTTAAAATTATACAACATTTTGCTATAAAACTTTTAACAAAAGCAAAATAAAAACACTAAATTTGCCATTATGCAAAAAGTATTAATCGTAGAAGACGAAAAAGCCATTTCTGGCGTTCTTCACAGCATTCTTTCAGATGAATTAACAGACTACGAAGTTTTGGTAGCCGAAGACGGTTTAGAAGCTTACAAATTGATTGAAAAAGACGATTTTGCACTCGTAATTTCAGATATTAAAATGCCGAAACTTTCGGGAACAGAATTGCTAAAACAAGCTCTACAGATAAAACCAGAAACTACTTTTGTGATGATTTCTGGGCATGCAGATATAGACACAGCCGTTAACTCATTAAGAGACGGCGCTTATGATTTTATCTCAAAACCTATTGATATCAATAGATTAATTACCAGTGTAAGAAATGGTTTAGACAGAAAAAAGCTGGTACAGACTGCTAGTACTCTACAAAAAGAGAACACGCAGTTGAAGAAAAAAGTCAATAAAAAATACCAGATGATTGGTAATTCTGATGCGCTTTCTAAAATTCAGGAAATGATAGAAAAAGTAGCGCCATCAGATGCTAGAGTTCTCATTACTGGACCGAATGGTGCGGGTAAAGAATTGGTAGCGCATGCAATCCACGCAAAAAGTGAAAGAAACAGAGGCCCAATGATTGAGGTAAACTGCGCCGCAATTCCATCAGAATTAATAGAATCTGAACTGTTCGGGCATGTAAAAGGTAGCTTTACAGGTGCTATTAAAGACAAGCAAGGTAAATTTGAATTAGCAAGTGGCGGCACTATTTTCTTAGACGAAATTGGTGACATGAGCTTGGTAGCGCAGGCAAAAGTACTTCGTGCTTTGCAAGAAAGCAGAGTTTCGCCTGTTGGCAGCGATAAAGAAATTAAAGTTGATGTAAGAGTTATTGCTGCAACCAATAAAAATTTACAAAAAGAAATTGCTAACGGAAAATTCCGTGAAGACTTATATCACAGACTTTCTGTAATCGAAATTTATGTTCCCGCTCTTGATGAAAGAAAAGATGACATCCCGCTTTTGGTGGAACACTTTGCACAAATTATTGCTGATGAACAAGGCAATGCAGTAAAATCATTCGATAAAAAAGCTATTGAAGCTTTACAAAATTTCTCTTGGACTGGTAACATTAGAGAACTGAGAAACGTTGTAGAAAGATTGATTATCCTCGGTGCAAATCCTGTTACAACAGAAGATGTAGCAGCTTTTGTGAGAAAATAAAAAGTCGGAAGATTTAATTTTAATTAAAATATAAAAACCATGCAATTTTGTGTGGTTTTTCTTATTTTTAGCCTTTAAATTAAATTCATGAAAAAAATAGGCTTACTTTTCTTAGTTTTGAGTCAAATTGTAATGGCGCAAACCTTTACCAAAAAAGATACTTTAAAAGGTTCTGATACCCAATTCAGAAATTTTTGGAATGTTGAAAAATACGAATTAACTGTAGAACCCAATTTTGAAGACAAATCTGTAAGCGGAAAAAATACAATCTTTTTTGAGATTACTAAAGACACAGAAAACCCAACGTTTCAAATTGATTTGCAACAACCTATGAAAACGAAAAACATCATAGGGAACTTCAACCATACCAACATTAGAACAGAAGGCGATTTTATTTTTATTGATACACATCAAAACTTCAAAAAAGGAGAACGATATTATCTGATCTTAGAATATTTCGGAAATCCTAAAATTGCCAAAAAAGCACCTTGGGATGGAGGTTGGGTTTTTACTAAAGACGAAAAAGGAAATCCTTGGATTTCTGTAGCCCAAGAAGGAGACTGAACAAGCCTTTGGTTGCCTTCAAAAGATATTTGGAATGATGAGCCAGAAGACGGAATCGTTATGAAAATTATAACGCCAAAAGATTTAACTGGTGTTGGAAACGGAAAACTCATTGCTCAAAACGTAGAAAAAGGAAAAAATGTATTTACTTGGGAAGTCAAAAATCCTATCAATCTTTATAGTATTGTTCCTACAATTGGGAAATTCGAGCATTTTTCTGAAATTTATGAAGGCGAAAAGGGGAAATTAGATTGCGATTATTATGTACTTTCTTACAATTTAGAAAAAGCTAAAAACCAATTTACGCAAGTAAAACCTATGCTGAAATCTTTTGAATATTGGTTCGGTGCTTATCCTTTCTATGAAGATGGTTATAAATTGGTAGAAACGCCTTATTTAGGAATGGAACATCAAT
>JAYRDY010000212.1:0-3462 GCA_041909215.1 Cloacibacterium sp.
AAAGCAATAGTTAACCCAACTTATTGTAAATAATTTTATTAAAAAATATGTTCAAAAAATTCAAACTCAATAGACTTTTATTTTTTGCGCCACTTGTAACGCTAATGTTCTGTTTCAATGCACCGCAAAATGATGAGGAAAAAATGCAGACCATAATGATTAGTGTGAAGAATACTTTGTCTTATTTGCATTATTCTCCCAAACCTATTAATGATGCTTATTCTTCTGATGTGTATGATAAATACATGGAAATGATAGACCCGGGCAAAAGATTTTTCTTACAATCTGAAGTTGATGAATTTAGCAAGCACAAAACAAAATTAGATGATTACCTTAATAGGGGAGATCTTACTTTCTATAAATTAACAGTAGATAAACTCTATGACAGAACCGCTGAAATAGAAAAAATTGCACAAGATATTTTGAGCAAACCAATTGATTTTGAAGAAAAAGACGAAATTATCTTAGAACCAAAAGCAAAACAATTTCCTAAAAATCAGCAAGAACTTCGTAATGAGTGGAAGCGCTACATTAAGTATAATATTTTGCAAGAAATAGAAACACTTAATGCAAAAGAACAAACGCAAAAAGAGAAGAAAGACAGCGTTACGAAATTTAAGCTAAAAGACACGATTAAATTAGAAATTCTTACGCCTCAGCAAAAGCAAGTAAAAGCTACTGAAGAAGTAAAAGATTTAATGACTTCTATGTTCAAGAGATTCCAAAAACGTAAAAAAATGGATTGGTTCTCAGTTTACATGAACGCTTATACAGAAGTTTTGATCCGCATACCAACTATTTTTCACCTCAAGATAAAGAAGATTTTGATGTTAATTTCAAAGGAAAAGTAATCGGTATTGGTGCTACAATTCAGGAAAGTAAAGGCAAAATAAAAGTGGGTACTTTGGTTGTAGGCGCACCCGCGTGGAAATCAAAACAAATTAATGAAGGCGACGAAATTCTAAAAGTGAAGTCTAAAAAAGATGAAGAACCTATTAACGTTTCGGGGATGTTGGTAGATGAAGCAGTGAGATTTATTAGAGGCGAAAAAGGTACAGAAGTAGTGCTTACCCTCAAGAAAAAAGATGGCACTATAAAAGAAGTGAAACTTATTCGTGAAGAAGTTGCCATAGAAGATACTTTTGCGAGAAGCATTATTGTAAATGGCCCGAATGGTAAAAAATATGGTTTCATTAACTTACCAAACTTCAATGCAGATTTTGAAGACGCTAAAGGAAGAAATGCTTCAGATGATATTAAAGCAGAGCTGATAAAATTAAAAGCTCAAAACGTAGAAGGCATTATTCTGGATTTAAGAAACAACGGAGGAGGCTCTCTTACGGAAGTGGTAGATATTATGGGACTTTTTATGAATAATGGTCCTGTAGTACAGGTAAAAGATGGCAATGGCAAAGTGCAGGTAATGAAGAATAAACAAAATGCACCAATTTGGACTGGTCCGCTTGTCATTATGCAAAATGAGTTGTCTGCATCTGCATCAGAAATTTTAGCAGGCGCTATGAAGGATTACGGAAGAGCTGTAATTGTAGGTTCTCATAACTCTTTCGGGAAAGGTACCGTACAAACATTTGTAGAGCTCAATAGATTTTTAAATTCTAATGATGATTTTGGAGCGCTTAAATTAACGATTCAAAAGTTTTATAGAATCAACGGAAAATCAACACAGTTAAAAGGAGTAGAAGCAGATATTCCAATGAAAGATGTTTACGGATACGAAGAAATTGGCGAAAGGTTTGATAACTTCGCATTGCCTTGGGATCAGGTAAATACGACAACTTTCACCGCATTAGATAATAGCAAAAATACAGGTTTAGCAAAGAAAAGTGAAAATAGATTGGCTCAGAATAAAAACTATCAGTTATTATTAGAGTCTGCACAATGGAGAGAAAAGCTTGATAAAGAAGAGAAAATTTCTCTTAATATTAAAGATTTTGAAGCTTTAATGAAAGAAAGAAAAGCGCAAATAGAAAAATTTAAACCACTTTTGAAATACAACAACGGTCTCACTTTTACGCTACATCCAGATGAGGTAACCAGAGGCAAAAAAGATGAAGTATTTGCAAAAAAATCTGATAATTGGATTAAAAATCTGAAAAGAGATATTTACCTGCAAGAAACCGTAAACATTATCTCTGAACTAAAATAAACATCTTTGATGTAATTTATAACTCCTCCAAATTTTTGGAGGAGTTTTTTTATTTACCAATTCCCGAAGTGAGCATTTTTATTTTCTAAAAATTCGGCAATTCTTCTTTTTGTTCCTGGGCTTGTAGATTTTGGAATATCTTCGAATGAAAAAAACGAAAAAAGATCAATCTCGCTATCCTTTTTATTAGGTAAAGAAAAGTCTTCGCTTTTGAAGAGAATGATATAATCTTTCTTCCCCTCAAAAAAATTATTGTACGCCCCGAAAAGCTCTAATTTTTCAATTCTTACGCCAAGTTCTTCAGCTAATTCTCTTCTGATGGCTTGTTCTAAAGTTTCACCTTTTTTCAAGCCACCGCCAGGCAAAAACCATTGATTAGAGTAAGTATGTTTTACCAAAAGAATTTGTTGGTTTTTAATCAAAAAAATTCTTACACCAATGGTTTGTGGTTGTGTAATTTTCCAAGAAAGACGATATATTTTATATAAAAATTGTTTTAACGTATTCATTTCTAAAACTCTAACTCTATTCCCTCAAGTTTTAAAAGCGCCGCTTTTCTTTCTACGCCACCAGCATAACCCGTAAGTGAAAGGTTTTTGCCAATTACTCTGTGACAAGGAACCACCAAGCACAATTTGTTTCTAGAATTGGCATTGGCAACTGCTCTTACCGATTTTGGACGATTCATTGCGTCCGCCTGAGATTGATAGCTTCTGTACTCTCCAAAACTTATGTTCTGTAGCTCTTCCCAAACTTTTTTCTGAAAATCTGTACCCGTAAATTCCACAGGAACGGTAAATTTTGTCAGTTTTCCTTTGAAATATTGGCTCAATTCCTTTTCCAAAAGTTTTAAAACTTTATTATTTGATGTTTTGATGACACCATAACCTTGCGAAATTTCTTCCATGTGATTTTCAAAATATTTAGAATCTTCAAAATCGAGGAGAAGCAAGGCATTTTGATTGGCAAAAGCCACCATTTTACCTAGAGGAGTTTCGTATGATTTGGTGTACAGCATATTCATAATGAATGAGTTTTCAACAAATTTAGGAAGAATTTTTACGAAAAGAAGGTTTAATTTTTAAAATACTTTTTCATTTCATCAATTTGAGAATCGTTTTTCGTGAGAATATGTTTTTAATCAGCAATTCTTTTGAAAAAAACTATGGAAGTCTTATTTAGAATTAAAATAAATAAAGTATATTTGCTCCTCAATTAATTATAGAAATCTTGCAGACAAATATTTCAAATAAATTGTGCTGTTTTCCTCGAAATAAAAAGGGGAAAATCAAAGG
>JAYRDY010000213.1:0-3453 GCA_041909215.1 Cloacibacterium sp.
GGTTTAAACCCGTTAATCCGTGCTATCGAAAGATTAAAAGATAATTTGCTTTCAAAAGGATATGAAATACCCGAATTACTCGGAAAACCATTTATCGAAGGAATGAAAATAACAATAATCACTTCTATTCCTGATGAAAATTTAGAAAAAGGTAGAGATCTGATTACCAAAATTATTAAACCGCAAGTGAATTTTAATGAAAAATTAATTCAAATGGCGCAAGTGGAAGTTACAGTTGGAATAAATTAAAAAAATATAAATATGAAAAATAAAATTGACTATGGAATTGACTTAGGAACAACTAATTCCGCCATTGCAAGAATGGAAAACGGTGTTCCTACAATTATAAAAGCAGATTCTTCAAAAGATATTTTACCATCTTGTGTTCGATTTACTCCCAAAAAAACAGTAATGGTTGGAGAACTTGCTGTTAGTGCTATGCAAAATGAAATTACAAGGGCATTAAATACTTTTGATGATGAAAAAATGAACTCATTTATTGAGTTTAAACGTACAATGGGAACAACCCATAAATACGAAAGTTCAAATATGAATCAAAAATTTTCGTCCGAAGAACTTTCGGCAGAGATATTAAAAACGCTCAAATCTTTTGTTCAAGATGAAAATATTTCATCAATCGTGATTACTGTTCCTGCAAAATTCCTAAATCCACAAAAAGAAGCAACTATACAAGCCGCAAAATTGGCAGGGTTTAAACATATTGAACTTTTGCAAGAACCTGTTGCTGCGGCTACAGCTTACGGTTTAACAGCGAAAGACAAAGATAGTTATTGGCTTGTTTTCGACTTTGGAGGAGGAACTTTTGATGCCGCTATCATTAAATCAGAAGAAGGAATTTTGACAGTAAAAGATACCGAAGGCGACAACTGGCTTGGGGGACAAAATTTAGACTATGAAATTGTTGATCAAATTATTATTCCATATCTGCAAGAAAACTATGCAATTAATTCAATCTTAAGCGATGATAAGAAAAAACAAATGTTGCGGGAAGCGTTAAAGCGCTATGCTGAAATAGCGAAAAACCAAATATCTTTCAAAGATAAGTGGGCTATTTCTGTTGAATTAGGAGCATTGCCGATCAACGATGATAATGATGAAGAAATAGAGATTGATATAGAAGTTGTAGAAAAAGATATTGAAAATGTTTTAAGTCCCATTTTTCAAAAAGCAATCAATATTGCCAAAGACTTATTAAAACGCAATAACTTAAAGGGTTCAGATTTAGGCACATTAATTTTGGTCGGAGGTCCAACTTATTCGCCCATTCTTCGTCGAATGCTGAAAGAACAAATTACAAAAAATATTGATACATCCGTTGATCCAATGACTGTTGTAGCCAAAGGAGCAGCCTTATTTGCATCCACTATATCTGTCTCCGAAGAAGTAAAAGAAGCAAGCCGCGATAAAACCAAGTTGCAATTAGATATTAAATATGAAGCAACAAGCGTTGAAACGGAAGAAATGGTCAGTCTGAAGATTTTAAAAGAAAAAACCGAAGGAGAAATTCTCGACAAAATTTTTGCAGATGTGGTACGCGAAGATGGTGCATGGAGTAGCGGAAAAAAGAAAATCGATGAAAAAGCTGTTTTAGTTGATGTTCTTTTACAAGAGAGAACTTCCAACGTTTTCACCGTAAATTTGTATGATGAACATGGGAATAAATTGGAATGTCAACCTAACCAATTTACTATTTTGCAAGGAATTGGTGGATTAGAAGGAATGAGTACGCTACCTTATCATATTGGTATTGGTAAATGGTTTGACGAATATGAAAAAGACCTTTTTAGCTCTGTGAAAGGGTTGGAAAAGAACAAGAAATTACCCGCTACAGGTGTTCGTAATGATTTAAAAACTCGTAAAGAAGTCCGTCCCGGAATGGCAAGTGATATTATCGAAATACCAATTTATCAAGGTTCTTATGATACAGAAGGCACAAATCCTATATTTAATGATTGGGTAACAACTGTTATCATTTCAGGCGAAAATTTGCCTGCTTTATTACCAGAAGGGAGTCCTGTTGAAATTACAATTAAAGTTGATAGATCTGAACAAATGCACTTTTCGGTATATTTCCCATTTATTGACCATACCGAAGAATTGAAAATCCAAATTAAGCAAACTGAACCGCCAACAGAAGAAAAACTGAAACGTGATATCGCAGATGCAAAACGTACAGCAAAACGAGTGAATGACGCCGCAATTTTTAATAAGTTGGATGAATATGAAAACCAATTAGAAAACGAAAAAGGAAGTGCAGACGGGAAAATGAAAATATTAGACAGTTTACGGAAAGAGCTTTTGAAATTGGATGAAGCCGATAAAGCTACGCTATTCCCGAAAATAGAGCAAGAATTAAAAGATGTTTTCTTTGAACTTGAGGATTTGATTAACAAAATCAAGCAGAATAAAGATGATAGTGAACTTAGCATGAATATTGATGCTTTGCTTTCCGATATTCGCAAAAAAGTAGATGCTGTTATTCGCGAAAAAAACATAAAAGAAGCCAAAGAATTAATCGACGAAATTAGCGGATTAGATTTTGAACTTCGCAACGCGGTTACAGGCAATGCTGGTGATTTGCAATTTTTGCAACATTTCAATCAAAATTTCAATTCATTACATTGGAAAAATCCGACAAAAGCACGACAACTCATAAATCAAGCAATGCAACAAGTTGCAAATGGAAATAGAAATATTCGTCCGTTGTTAGTTGAGATTGTTCAACTTTTACCAAGAGAAGAACAAGAAGGAAAAACATTACGCTAATTTTTTAGCAATGGAAAAGAAACAGCATATACTACAAAAAAATACAGTTTTAGAAAACAAATACTCCGTTCTTCTTTTCATTAAAAAAGGGAAGAATGCCGAAACTTATCGAGTTAAAGGTTCGGACGGAAAACTTTATTTGCTAAAACTGTTTAACCCTGCAAAGTTGCACCATTCGTCATTTGACGAGAATGGAAATTTGTTGGAAATTGTTTTTTTAAAAAAGGCTAAACATAAAAATATTGTTTCATACAAAGACAACGGTGAAATAATTGTAGATGGTAAAAAGTATTTATATTTAGTCTTGAATTTCATTGCTGGCGAAACATTG
This sequence comes from Cloacibacterium sp., assembly GCA_041909215.1. GTDB lineage: Bacteria > Bacteroidota > Bacteroidia > Flavobacteriales > Weeksellaceae > Cloacibacterium. The sequence continues at coordinate 3,119 of JAYRDY010000213.1, forward strand.
GCAGAGCGAATGATGCGCGAACCAATTTCGACGGTTTACGATATTCGGCAAATTTTGTCAGATGTATTGTGCGGATTGCAGTATTTACATTCACAATCCGAGTCGATTATTCATAATGAAATCACACTGCAAAATATTATGCTTGATTTGTCGAGCGATATACCACAAGCAAAAATTATTGACTTTGGTTACGCTCGTTCGTTTTTGCAATCGTCAAAAACATTCAACAAGCAAGGATTAAATTTGAATTATGTTGCTACTGAATGTATCACGGCAAATACTTTTTCGCCTCAAAGCGATTTGTTTTCCGTTGGCGCGGTAATGTATCAAATGTT
>JAYRDY010000214.1:0-3449 GCA_041909215.1 Cloacibacterium sp.
TAGGTAAATCAACCTTATTTAACTGTCTTAGCAACGCCAAAGCACAATCTGCGAACTATCCGTTTTGTACAATCGAACCTAACTTAGGAACAGTTTCTGTACCAGATCCTCGTCTTTTTGAGTTAGAAAAATTGGTAAATCCAGAGCGTGTTTTACCAGCAGTGGTAGAAATTGTAGATATTGCAGGTTTGGTAAAAGGAGCTTCTAAAGGGGAAGGTTTAGGAAACCAGTTTTTGGCAAATATCAGAGAATGTGAAGCGATTATTCACGTTTTAAGATGTTTCGAAAACGGAAATATCGTTCACGTAGAAGGTTCTGTAGATCCAATGAGAGATAAAGAAATCATCGATATAGAACTTCAGTTAAAAGACCTTGAAACACTTGGTAAAGCAGTTGAAAAAGCTAAAAAATTCATTAAGTCTGGTAAAAAAGAAGATATTTTAACTTACGAAACGCTTCAGAATTTACAAAAATTTGTTGAAGATGGTAAAAACGTAAGAGAATTCCCTACAGATGATTTTACTCAATCTATTATTGATGAGGTTCACTTGTTAACCAAAAAGCCTGTGCTTTACGTTTGTAATGTAGATGAAAATTCTATAAAAAACGGTAACGAATGGATTGCTAAAATCGAAGAAATGGCTGCTAAAGAAAATGCTGAAGTAGTTGTTTTAGCAGCACAAATCGAAGCTGATATCAATGAATTGGAAACTTTCGAAGAAAGACAAATGTTCTTAGAAGAATTAGGTCTTGAAGAACCAGGAGTTAACAGATTGATCAGAAAAGCATACGATTTACTGCACCTTCAAACGTATTTTACAGCAGGTGTAAAAGAAGTAAGAGCTTGGACGATTGGTAAAGGTTGGACTGCTCCACAAGCTGCTGGTGTAATTCACACTGATTTTGAAAAAGGATTCATTAGAGCAGAAGTTATCGGTTATGATGATTTCGTGAGCTATGGTTCTGAAGCGAAAGTAAAAGAAGCAGGTAAAATGAGAGTAGAAGGAAAAGAATACATCGTGAAAGATGGTGATGTAATGCACTTCCGTTTTAATGTGTAATCAAGAGCCAAGTAAAAAGAGCCAAGTAAAAAGTAGGAAATTGCTTTTAGCGAGTTCAAAAATGTAGGAATTCGCCTTTGGCGAGTTCAATAAAATATAAAAATCGAGTGAATTTTTTCGCTCGATTTTTTTATAAATTTCTTAAAAGAAGACATTTTTTAATGGTAATATTTATTTATTTCGAATAACACTGACAAATATCATTGGCTTTTGTCATGTTTTAATTTCATTTTAAACTTAAATTTATCATAATATATTTTGAAGAGTAATTATTTCATTTTTTTGAGTAATTTTTTTGCTTTAACATGTTCAGAATTAAACCATTAAAATAATATTATGAAATCTTTTAAACTTTTTTTAGTTGCAATATTTCTACTATTTGTAGCTAGTTACAATGCACAATTCATTGATAAGTTGGTAAAAAAAGCAGGTAAAAAAGTAGAGCGAGAGGCAGAAAATCGTACTCAGAAAAAAGTAGATAAAACAATTGACAAAGTTTTTGATAAAGCCGAAGAAAGTATTGATAAAACAGTCAATGGAACTCCAGAACAAAACAAAAATCAAGACCAATCACAAGAAAACAGCTTACCAAATGAGAAGGGTAATTCTAATGCACCACAGCTTTCTTGGGCTAAATATGATTTTGTGCCAGGTTCTGAAATAATTTTTGAAGACAATCAAGAGGGTGAAAAAAACGGCGAATTCCCAAGCAAATGGGATTTAGATAAGGGGAGTGTAGAAAATGCTAATTTTGACGGACAAAATGTAATTTATTTCATAAAATGTAATGCCAATAGTGGCGGAAACATCATTCCTTTAATAAAAAATAATACGCAAGACTACCTTCCAGAAGAATTCACCGTAGAATTTGATGCTTATTTTGGCGAACAATCTAGCAGTTATCTATTGTTTCTGTCTGACACGAAAAACCAAATTAAGTTAGACAAAACCATGCGTGCAGATGATAAATGGTTGCGTTTTCATAAAAATAGTGCAGATTACAAACAAGATATAGAAGCTAAATTTTATCCAGGCTTTTCAGGTGCTAAATATGATAAAACTGCAAAATGGAGACATATTGCTGTTTCATTCAACACCAGAGCTTTAAAAGCTTATATGGATGATGCTCGTATTCTCAATATCCCAAATCTAGGGTATAATCCTTCAGGAATTTCTTTGGGTTATCACAATCCAGGAGGTACTACTGTTGGTTATATTAAAAACGTACGCATTGCAAAAGGTGCAGTTCCGTTGTATGATAAACTTCTTACCGATGGCAAATTGGTAACCACAGGAATTAAATTTGATGTAAATAAAGCGACCATAAAAACAGAATCTATAGGTACCATTAATTATGTAGTGAAAATGATGCAAGACCATCCCGAACTTAAATTTTCTGTAGAAGGACATACTGATAGTGATGGTGAAATTGTAGCCAACCAAAAACTCTCTGAAGCCAGAGCAAAATCTGTGGTAGAAGCTATGGTAAAAGCAGGAATTTCTGCTGATAGATTATCTAGCAAAGGTTTTGGAGAATCTAAACCTGTTTCTAGTAATGATTCTGCCGAAGGTAAAGCTCAAAACAGAAGAGTAGAATTTGTGAAAATGTAATCGATATCTAAAAATAACACTTATGAAAAATTTATTTTTAATGCTAATTTCTGCTTTAGCACTTGTTGCTTGCAAAAAAAGTGATTCTAAACTTACCGCAGATTCTACCGTAAAAGAAGTAGCCAAAGAAATGGCAAACATGAATTCTTACATTATAGAATACAAACAAGAAATGAATGTTCAAGGCATGAAAACCTCTTCTGTAATGACGCAATATATTGATATAGAGAACGATAAATTTGCGATGGAAACCGAAACTTCTAGCGATATCATGGGTACTAAAACCAATGAGAAATCTTTAACAATTAATGATAAAGAATACACCTACATCATCAATCCTACTCAAAAAACAGGAATGAAATTAAAATCTGATGAGGCAGAAGAAAATCCCATGGATTTGATTAAATCTCAAGAAGACCAAACCTTCAAACTAATGATAGAAAAAGAAGGTGGGAAAGTTGTAGGAAACGAAACTTTTCTTGGAAAAAACTGCATCGTAGTAGAGATGAATAAAGAAGGACAAAGTATGAAAATGTGGTATTATAAAGGAGTTCCGCTTAAAATGACGAACCCAGTTTTTACATTAGAAGCTACCAAATTCGAGGAAAACGCATCTATTCCTTCTTCAAAATTTGAAGTTCCGAAAGATATTAAGTTTTCAGAATTACCAGCGATGCCGAAAATGAATTAATTTTTGATTGAAGATTATCCCACCAACAAAATCAATCTAATGAGAAATTTTATCTACAAAATTAGTTTTGTTTTCGCAATATTATT
>JAYRDY010000215.1:0-3444 GCA_041909215.1 Cloacibacterium sp.
AATTGGTCTAGGTTATGTCGGACTACCATTAGCGCGTTTATTCTCTACTAAGTATAGAACGATAGGTTTTGATATGAATCAATCTCGCGTAAATAGCTTAAACGCCGGGAATGACTTCACATTAGAAGTAGCTGATGAATTACTACAAGATGCATTAAAGAACGGCTTTATTTGTACAACAAATGTGGAAAAAATAAAAGAATGCAATGTTTACATTATTGCAGTACCTACACCTGTTGACGAAAATAATAGACCAGATCTTAGGCCACTACTAAAGGCAAGCGAAACAGTTGGTAAAGTTATTTCCAAAGGAGACATAATAATATATGAGTCTACAGTATATCCAGGTGTTACTGAAGAAGAATGCATACCCGTTTTAGAAAATATTTCAGGACTAAAATTTAATATTGATTTTTACGCTGGATATTCACCTGAGCGTATAAACCCGGGAGACAAAGAACATACAGTAGAAAAAATTAAAAAAGTTACATCAGGATCTACAGCTGAAATTGCAACAATTGTGGATGATTTATATAATTCCGTATTATTAAATGGAACACATAAAGCACCATCAATACGTGTAGCAGAAGCTTCAAAAATAATTGAGAATTCTCAAAGAGATGTGAATATTGCTTTTATGAACGAATTAGCAAAGATATTCAATGCTATGGGTATTGATACTAATGAAGTAATAGAAGCCGCAGCATCAAAATGGAATTTTATTAAATTGAAACCTGGTTTAGTAGGAGGACATTGCATTAGCGTTGACCCATATTACTTAATTCAAAAGGCCCAGGTTTACGGTGTTTTACCTCGGATTATGTCTGATGCCCGAAGATTAAATGACGGTATGGGAGATTATGTAGCAAATCAAGTAATAAAATTGATGAATAAAAAAGGAGTATTGGTTAAAGATGCTAATATTTTGATTTTGGGTTTTACTTTTAAAGAAAATTGTCCCGACATTCGTAATACAAAAGTCGTTGACATATATACAACATTACTTGATTACACTAGGAATATCACAATTTACGATCCTTGGGCAAAAAAAGAAAATGTAGAAAGGGAATATGGGATTCAAATTATTTCTGATAACTTGAACAAATTTAAGAATAAGTTCTCTGCTATAATATTAGCAGTTACTCACGATGAATTTAAAAATTTAGATTTTAAAGAGTATTTGAAATCTGGTGGTGTTATTTATGACGTAAAAAATTTTCTTCCTAAAGAAATGGTTGATGCAAGGCTTTAATAATATAAAAATGGAAAAAAAGAGCTCTAGTGTATGTTGTGTTTTTAATTATGGAAGCCACTATAGAACATCTGTTTACCAACTGATGGACAAAGAACTGAAATGTGATTTTTATTTTGGAGACTATATACCAGGTAATATTAAAGCGATGGATTATAAATCGCTAATTGGATTTAAAAATACATTAAAAAATGTATGGATTATTGGAAACTACTATTGGCAATGTAATTCTGTCGGAATTGTATTTAAACCATACAAGCATATTATCATGGAAGGAGAACCTTATTGTGTTTCAAGCTGGTTAATTCTCTTTCTTGCCAAATTATCTGGTAAAAAAACATACACATGGACTCATGGATGGTATGGAAGAGAGTCAGTCATTAAGAAGTTGATAAAAAAAATATTCTTTAGTATGGCTCATCATATTCTTCTTTATGGTGACTATGCAAAAGAGCTAATGCTCAAGGAAGGTTTTGATACCGAAAAGTTAACGTGTATCTATAATTCGCTAGACTATGACAATCAATTGGCTATCAGAGAAAAGCTGAAACCTTCGACTATATACAGCGACTATTTCAAAAACGGAAATAAGAATCTAATGTTTGTTGGAAGATTAACTCAGTCCAAAAGATTTGATCTGCTACTTCAAGCTCTGTCAAAACTTAAAAGTCAATCTTATAATTTTAACCTTACATTGATAGGTAATGGAGAGGCAAAAGAAAAATTAATGATTCTAACCAAAAAACTTGGATTGGAAAATAATGTTTGGTTCTACGGTGCCTGCTATGATGATCAGGAACTTTCGGCTTTGATTTACAATGCAGACATTTGTGTTTCACCTGGTAATATAGGGCTTACCGCAATGCATGCAATGGTTTATGGAACACCTGTAATAACTCACAACAACTATAAATACCAGGGTCCTGAATTTGAAGCCGTTAGAGATGGCATAACTGGGACCTTTTTTGAATACGGAAATAGTGATTCTCTGGCTGAAAGTATAATCAGATGGTTTAAAAAATCTACAGACCGAGATGCAATAAGGAAGAATTGTTATAACATAATTGACACAAGATACAATCCACACTGTCAGGTTTATCACCTAAAAAAAATTATAAATGAATAAAGAATTTGGAATGGGATTAAGATCCAACCTACGAATGATTTTACGGAATTTATCACTTGACATAATGAGTTTATCCGTAAAACCCGCAGTAGGAATTCACATTCTCAACGGTCATACTATTTGTCGGAACGGAGAACCGAATGAAGAAACATTTCGCTCTCAGCTCAAAAAGTTACAAAAGATGAGTACTTTTATAAGAGCAGAAGATGCTGTAAGAATGATTTGTGAACGAAAAAAAACAAATGATATCCTTATTGCTTTTACCTTTGATGATGGATTTGATGAATGTGCTAAAATCATAGCTCCTACACTAGAAGAATTTAACACGAATGGTTTATTTTTTATAAATCCGAACTTTGTCGAAGGAGATAATGAATACATAAGGAATTTTACTGACAATATTGTTTTGACACCAGGCAAAAAGCCTATGAGGTGGAATGATATTATAAAAATTCAAAAAGCAGGACATATTATTGGAGCTCATACAATGGACCATTACATGATTAACGGAAATAACATCTTAGAACTAGAAAGCCAAATTGGGAATTGTAAAGGTATTATTGAAAGCAAGCTAGGAATTCCTTGTGAATACTTTGCCTTCCCTTATGGAAGACTGGAACATGCTAGTCCAAAATCAATTGATATAGCCTCAAAATACTACAAATATATATTTAGTCAGTCCGATTATAAAAACTATTTCTCATATAATGGGCGCGTCATTAACAGACGACATTTTGAGCCATACTGGCCGGTACGACATGTAAAATATTTTATCAGTCATACAAAAAAGTATTAATTCCATTCAAAATGCCAACTTTACTCCAAATAAATACAGTAGTCAATTCAGGATCTCATGGTAGAATAGCTGAAGAAATAGGACAATTAGCTTTAGCTAAAGGCTGGAATAGCTATATCGCTTATGGTCGTAATGATAGACCTAGTCAATCCCAATTAATAAAAATAGGGAATGATGTTGACATTAAAATGCACGGCATAAAAACTAGATTATTAGACAGACATGGATTTGGTTCAGAAAAAGCCACCATTAAACTTGTTGAACGAATCA
>JAYRDY010000216.1:0-3435 GCA_041909215.1 Cloacibacterium sp.
TTATTACAATTCTGCATATAAGGCTCTAAAGCCTGGTGATCCATTTTATTACTTATTTCTAAGTCATAAAAATAGAATAGAAAATAATTGGTCTCAAGCAGAACAAAATGTAAATAAGTTTTTAGAAACTACTCATCCAGGAACAAGGCTTCATGCGATAGGAAGCTTTTGTAAAGCAGTTATAGATGCTAAACTAGGTAATATAGAATCTCAGGAAAGATGCTTGATATATTCTGCAATCTCTGATATAGAATCTTCTACTAAAGAAAATAGGTCTATGCAGGATTTAGCAAGTATTTTATACCAAAAAGGTGAGACTGTTAGGGCTTATAAATATATACAATCTTCTCTAGAAGATGCTAATTTTTATAATGCTAGGTTCAGAAATATACAAATAAGTAAAGTGCAGCCTATCATTGAAGAGACTTATCTTCAAACTATAAATACCCAAAATAAACAATTGAGATGGTCTATCTTTTTAATTAGTATTCTATTTGCAGGACTTGGAATTACAATGTATTTTATTTACAAACAACTTAAAATGATTGCTAAATCAAGAAATGAACTTTCTAAAACCAATTCTGTTTTAAAATCATTAAATCATAAATTAGATGAAGCCAATCATATAAAAGAGGAGTATATTGCATTTTTTATTAGACAAAACTCAAATTACTTAGAAAAATTTGAAAGATATAAAAAGCTAATTTCCATTAGATTATCAACAGGTCAGTTAGATAAATTATCAGCAATGGTTAATAATAAAAAAAATGAGGAAATGGATTTGAATGAATTATATCATAATTTTGACCAAGCATTTTTAAGAATATATCCAAATTTTGTAAATGAAGTAAACAAGCTTTTAAAAAAAGAAGAAGTGTATAATTTAAAAGAGGGAACTCTTAATACAGAGCTTAGAATTTTTGCTCTTATAAGACTTGGTATTAATGATACGAATCAAATCTCAGAGTTTTTAAGATATTCTTTACGAACAATTTACAATTATAGGAGTAAGGTAAAGGCTAAATCGGTGATTGAAAATGATGAATTTGAAGCTAAAATTATGCAAATAGGGTCTATTATTACATCATAGCGTTTACTTTTTTATATAAAGGTTTATTTTTTAAGTAATTGATTCTTAGTATTTTTATTTATTTTTTTTTATAAATCATTTACCTAAAGCTTACAATTCTAAATTGTGAGCTTTTTTCTTGCTTTAAGGGAAATAAATTAGCAACATAAAATTAACAGATTTTAATACTATATTAACAATCTAAAACTAATTATTTCACATTATGAAAAATCATTATATTTTTAAAATCATTAGTTGTATTATTCTTTTTTTATTTTCAGCTAATCATTCTTACAAATCTCAAAATCCTTACAAAGCACCTCTCTATTGGAATCCTTATGAATATCATATTACGAGAGAAATGGCAGGTGTTCAGGATAATTATCTTAGTGAACAAGCGTTATCTGATAACATTAATTGGCTAGAACAAAACCTAAAATCTTATGGATATAATATGGTTTGTATGGACGGATGGGGAGATACAAGTCAAATTAATGAAAATGGCTACAGGAAAAGTCATTCATCTCATTGGCAGCATGATTATGCATGGTGGTCACAATATCTACAGAGTAAAGGTATGACGCTTGGAATGTATGAAAACCCTCTTTGGTTACATGTGGATGCTAATGATACTAACAAGAAAATTGTAGGAACTAATATTAATGTATCCTCTCTTCTAGATCCTAATGAAAATGCTATGTGGTTTAAATGGGTACAAGTAGATAGACCTGGCGCTGAAGAATATGTAAAAGGATATGTAAAATATTATGCTGATATGGGCATAAAATATTTGCGTGTAGATTTTCTTTCTTGGTTTGAGTCTGGATATGACAGAAATCTAGGAACAGTAGGCCCTAAAAGAACAAAAGCTCAATATGAAAAAGCTTTAAGATGGATGCGTGAAGCCTGTGATGCAAACGGGGTGTATTTGAGCTTAGTAATGCCAAATCTTTTTAATACTGCGGAATTAGAAAAACAATATGGTCATCTTTTTAGAATTAATGAAGATGCAGGCGAAGGTACTTGGTATAAATTTAGTGATAAAGACAGAGGTATTCGTTATAATACTTGGTCACAATATGCCAATGCATTTGATGGATTTATCTATTGGTCTCAGATAACGGGAAGTAATAAAGTTCAATTAGATGGAGACTTTCTTAGAATCAATACTTTTGCAAACGATACAGAAAAACGAAGTGTAATCTCATTGAATATTCTAGCTGGGGGTCCTGTTACAATAGCCGATCAATTTGATACCATCGGGAATGACCTTTGGTTATACCAAAATACAGAATTATTAGAACTGAATACTGCAAAATTTGTAGGAAAACCTTTAAGCAATGATCCGTCCAATCCTAATAGCCAAATATGGAGAGGTCAATTGAGTAATGGAGATTGGATTATTGGTTTTTTTAATAGAGAAAATACCCCACAAGTACGTTCTATGGATTTTCTCAATCAGCTAGGTGTTTCTGGACAAGTGATGGTAAGAGATCTTTGGCAGCACTCTAATTTGGGTAAGATGAGTAATATTTCTCTAACAGTGCCTCCGCACGGATGTGTTGTCTTAAAGTTAACAAAAAATTCTTCAGAATCATGTAATAGCCAAACAATTACTTTCCCAACAATTCAGAATAAAGATGCAAACGATTCTCCATTTTCTCCATCAGCTACATCTTCCGCTGGTCTGCCTATTATTTATGAAGTCAATGCGGGGCCGGCAAAAATTGTAAATAATCAAGTACAACTTACAGGGTACAATGGTACAGTCTATATACAAGCAAAACAAAATGGAGGTGACGGTTTCTGTGCAGCTATACCACAGCTTCAAAGCTTTAATATAACTGGTGGGCACAATACACAAATGTATGTTGGTGGTACTTATAATAACTGGAACATGAAATCTATGATAATAGAAAATAATATTTGGAAACTCAAAAATCAAGTCTTTCTTGCTGGAAACTATGAATTAAAATTTGCGAACACAAACAACTTCACAGGTCAGGATTGGGGTAATTCTAACGGACTTTCTAGTACAGCACAGCAAACAACAGGAGGAGGGGCTAATATCGTTTTTACCATAACAAACCCAGGAACTTATACCATAGATTTTAATGATATTACCCTACAATATAATATTTCATTTACGCCGAATCATCAGCTTAATATGTATGTAGGTGGTAGTTTTACCAATTGGGTACTCCAGCAGATGACTCTTCAAAATGATGAATGGACTAAAAATAATATTCCTTTTTCAGTTGGGAGTTACGAGCTAAAATTTGCTAATACATCTGATTGGTCAGGAAATGATTGGGGAGATGAAAATGGCCTTTCTGGTTTTGCAAAGTTAACTACTGGTGGTGGTG
>JAYRDY010000217.1:0-3417 GCA_041909215.1 Cloacibacterium sp.
TGCCATATTCTGGCATTAGGAGTTGAGTTCTTTCGGTATTGTATTCCATAATTGCAAAGATAATGATTAGAATTTTAGAAGAGAAAGATAATTATTTTTTGTTAAAAAAATCTTTTTATGATTAAGAATACTCAAAACGATATTCTTTTGATAATGAACTGGTTTATTTGGTAAAATTAATAATTATTTTTGATGAATATCTTCTTTAATTAAAAATAAAAATGCCTCGTTTTTTAGTCGAAGCATTTCTTTAATCATTGAAATTTTATCGCAAAAAATATTTTTCTTTCGAAAAAGTTTTATTATTCTATGAACTTTTCCCTTTGTTCGGGAGTTGGGATTGTACAGGACTTTGGTAGCAGTCTATTTCTGTTTTTAGCAATTGCATCATATCCAAAATCTCTTATCGATTTTGGGAAAATTTTTGCCAGATTAGCCATGTAATAAATTCCACCGAGAGCATTTGCAATGGTAAGAATTGCATCAGATTTAATGCTGTAAAAAGATTCTGGTTTCCAAAGATAAATGGTGTTGAAATCGGTGGTTTTAAGATTTCTTTCCTTTAAAAATTTTTGTCCGAATTCACTTTGTAAAGCTGCAAAAAGAAACTGATTCTTTTGGTCGTTTTTCAGAATCCATTGTACCCAAAAATTGCAGAAACCGCAATCTCCGTCGTAGAATATGTAGTATTTTTCTTTTTGTATCAAAAAAATTATTGTTTTTTATGTTGTAAATCGGTTTCAGATAAGCCGTTTTCGGTCATTGTAGCGTTTTTTACTGTGTTGAAGTAATCTGTAAGTAATTTCTTTTGTTCCGCAGTTAGTTTGGCTTCTTTGTGAATTAAAGTGTAAGATTCTAAAGGCATGCCTCCGTTTTCTATTTGTTCTGCAGCTTCATCTAACTTTTTCGCTTGTCTTCTGGGTTCATAAGAAGCGAAAGTAGAAAAATTGAGTTCTCTTCTTCCTTCGTCTATATGGTCTTTTAAAAACCAGCCAAACGGTTGTACTTTAGCGTACCAAGGATAAACAGTTTCATTGGAATGACAATCATAACATGCGCTTTTAACGAGTGTAGCCACATTTTCTGGCGTTTTTTTAAGCGTTAAAAAATCAGAATTTTTATCTACAGGTGGATTGGTCTTATCTATTCTAAAAAATTGAAGAATAATGAAGGCAACTAAAAGAACTTTTAAGAGATTTTTCATTGTGATTATTTTACGAAGGTGAAGTTACAAAATTTATTATTTTAAAAATAAAAAATCCGATTCAAAAAGATGAATCGGATTAAAAATATTTTAATTTTTAAAGATTTAGGGTTGTCTCCAATAAGACCAAACGGTACCATTATATACTGCGAGCAGTTTTTTGGCAGAGTCATAAACCATCATCCCAGGTGCTGGATTCTTAATATTGGTAGCAGGATCTGTTACCAAAGGTGGAATCATTGCTTTGTTGGTGTCTGCTAAAACTAAAATACCAGGTGTACTATCTGTACTAGGGTCACCTCCAATCATTGTTTTTGCAGTGCTTTTTTCTGGAAATGATGAATTGGTCTGCAATGAATTATCAATTGCTGTATTGCCTCCTGTTGCTGGTTTTTCTAAGTTGTGAACAGTAAGGTCAAACCAAGTTCCGTTGTTTTTGCTTATTTTCACTTTTCTGTCGTTAACATCAAGAATGAAAGCTCCACCTTTTGCGTTAGCAGTTGGTGACAAAGAAACTCCAGCTGCATTGGTGGCCCAAGGTAGAATAATTCCTTTATTGCCTGCTCCAAATTCTAGAGAAATACTGGTACTGTTACTGGTAATGCTAGATTTACCAATTGCTACCTGAGCAAAAGATAAAGAAGCAATCATTACACTGAGTATAGAGAAATATTTCGTTTTCATAATTTTTTCTTTTAAATGATTATTAATTTTCATCTGGACAAGATTGATTATTGAAACATTTCCAACCGCTTCTTGTGCCATCTACATTGATTTTAAGACAATCATTGGTGGTGTCATAAAACATCATTCCTGCGATTGGAGAAGTAATTACTTCATTATTGCTTCCATCTACTGGTTCTCCAATATTTCCTCCAGAAGTACTTACTGGCATTCTGTTGATGACAAAACCTTTGGTACTTGCCTCTAAAGCTGTCCATCCGCTTTGTCTTACCATAGGCCAGTTTTGGTTATCAGCACCCGCTCTATTAAAGGCTGTAATCCCATGTTGGGTAGGATAATCATTTCCGTCTGTAGATGGAGTTTTATAACATTTACAAGAATTGATCGTCTTATCTTGAGAATCGCCTATTCCTTGACCTACATCTGCTGTACCATCTGTATTATCTACTGTACCATCTAAATTACTTGGGTTAGTAGAAGCGTTTAGGTTATTTCCTGCATTGTTTAACAATTGAGGAACTCCGTTTGCAGAAATAGAATTACTTACAATACCAGAAGGTGTACTAGTAGTTGTTCCGTTATAAGTAACTTTTATTTGACCTCTGTAAGCATAATTAGTGTCGCTAGCTGGTAAATCTAATGCGTGAATTTGATTGTATTTTACATTTTCAGAACCTTCTATAGCGTCTGCACAACCATCATCATCACTATCTAAATCTAAATAATCGGGAATACCATCACCGTCAGTATCTCTAAGATTACAAGAAAAAGGAATTAATCTGTACATTATTGCTGTTGACATACTTTTATTAAAACTAAAGGTAGCAGTTTGGTTACCTGTAACCCCCGTTTTTGTGGCAGTAAATACAGAAATACCATCGTTTTCGGTTAGAGCATCGGTTGTGCTAGAGTCTGTCGCAAAAGTCCCATTAGTATTAAGAACAGAATTAGAAGTTATAGTATTCCAGCCAGAATTGATTGACATTCCGCTTTGAGCTGACGTTGCACCAAATGCCAATAAAACATTATTTTGTTCAATAGTACCCGCTGGTTGACTATTAGCTGGCATATTACCTGATATTGATAAATCATTTGTTGCAAGACTTGAACGCTGACTGCCAATGTATTCAAGATTGTTTACATGATCAAATACTAATACTTCGGCATGCCATTCGTCGCCAGTATTTTTAGGTAATTGAAATTTTGATAAATCAATAGAATTTAAACCAGCAGAGATTTGAGAATCCCATAATATATAAACATATTGTGTAACCGAAATTGTTGCGTCTGAATGCCAAATACTAGGTGAAGATTTAAAAGAACTACTGTAGGAACGTGCAAACATATTATTACTGCCAAATTTCACCACTGGGGCATTTGCAAAAATATCAGTGGCTGGCAAGGTAGATTCCCAGTTATCACCGTAAAGTGTAGGTGTGTGATCTCGCTCAATAGTAAGTGTTAAAAACATTAACCTTTTACCCGTACCTGTTGTAGGAGCACTAAATGTAATATTTGGCCTTCCTGCT
>JAYRDY010000218.1:0-3411 GCA_041909215.1 Cloacibacterium sp.
AAAAAAGTACTTTTTACTTGTCTTATGGCAAGTTTATCTCTTACAGCTAACGCAAATGTTAATACAAATACAATTGCAAAAGAAATAATTGCCCAAGCTAAAATTGACATTAAAATCAAAAATGACACCAGCGAAGCAGTACAAGTTTACAATGCCGGAAGTGGTGGGACTTATTCTTTAACCAAAGGTGCTACTACAACTATTAAAATGGAAGAAGGCGACAAACTTTACATTTCTGAAAAAGGAAAAAAAGGAAAATTACTTCTTGAAGCTTCGTCTGATATGAACGGAAAAGTTCAGAAGTTAAGTGAACTTTAATCTATAGTTATAATATTAATTGGAGGTTATCTTTTGATAACCTTTTTTTATTGTTTTATAAAATAATTATTTCGATAAAAAACAATCCTATAAAAGAAGTTGACCTTTCGTAAACCCAAAATTAGGTTTTATAAACTATACAAAGATTTCAATTTTCAAGTAATATAATTTTGAATTCTTATTATATTATATACTATAAACTACTATGAAAAAAATTATTCTCACCTTAAGTATTATAGTTGGAGCTGTTTTATATGGACAAGCCCCAACTAATGGATTAATTGCATATTACGGCTTCAATGGTGATGCGAACAGTCACGATTCTCAAAACAATTTCACCGCCGCTTCTAATACTACTTCAACAATATCTTATTCTGGAGGAGTAAGAGGTTTTGGAGTCTATTTTGAAGGACAAACAGGATTGGTTAACAATACATTGTCTTCAGTAGTTTCTCCTTCTACTAATGGATACAGCAGCACTCCATTTTCTTTATCTTTTTGGGCAAAAGAAAGTACAACTAATCAAGGTGCTTATGCTTCGTTGTTTGAATTGTATGGTAGCTATCTTCTCAGATTTCAAAGTGGAATATTGCACGCCGAACTTAATAGCAATGCAGGTTATCTAACGAAGAATTTTGGTAATGTAAATCCCAATACGAGCAGCTGGCGTCATTATGTCATTAGATATAATCCTACTGTTTCAGAAGCTTTTAGGTTATACATCAATGGAGTTGATTATGGAAATATACCTGTAACCTCAGCTACTGCCTTACTAAAATCTGCTAATTACTTTATATTAGGCAACGGAATGGCGAATAATATCTCTTATTTTCATCCACTTAAAGGATATCAAGGTACAATAGATGAACTTTTTATCTACAATAGAGCTTTAACAGCAACCGAAATCACCAATTTATATAATGGTGTAAATTATTCTATTATTACAAATACATCTCATACAGATGTAACAGGATATGGTGCTAAAATTAGTTATTCTTACATTCCATTAGATGGAGTAACCAGTGATTGTAAATTATACTTAGGAACTTCTAGCAATAATTTGACTTTACATTCTACGGGTACATCAGGAAATTCAGGAACAATTTCAGGAACCATTGACCTTACTGGCTTACAAGCAAATACTACATATTATTACAAAATTACTTCTACTAATTCTAACGGAACTACTGAATCTGAAGTAAAGAGCTTTACAACTTTAGCCGTTACAAGACCTACAGTAACTTGGGATCTATCTTCTACTCCTGCTTTTAACATTACCTCTACAAGTGCTGATATAAGATTTGATGTTAACCCAAATAACGGACTCACAACATCTGTTATAAAATATGGATTATCTACAGGAACGCTTACCAATATAGCATCATCACCTAATCCAATTCAAGGTGGAAATCAAGTTGTAAATCAAATAATTAGCTTAACTAATCTTCAACCAAATACAGTGTACTATTATATTGCTGAATCTACTAATAGTGCAGGTACTGGACAAGCTTCTCTAAACGTAGGTGGAACTAATTACCCAGCAGTATATTCTTTTACAACATCAAATCTGGGTACTAATGATGTGAAAAACAAATTAAACATCTCTATTTCCCCAAATCCTGCAAAAGATTTCATCAATATTCAATCTGATGGAAAAATAAAATCAGTTGAAATTTATAACCTTCATGGGCAAAAGTTAATTACAGCCACTCAAAAACAAATTAACATTTCTAGTCTTTCTTCTGGTATATATTTAGTACGCGTAGAAGATGACAAAAACAATACAACTACAAAAAAGATAATCAAAAAGTAGTAGTTTTTTCAGTTTAAACGTTATCCCTCAATTTACTTAGTTTCAAAATAACTTGAAACGGTATTTTGGGGGATTTATCAACTCAAAACTTCATTTAATTAATTACTAAAGAAAAATTATGATTAATCAATTTACTTTCGCAAAAAATTAAAAACATGAATATCAATAAAATAACCATAACAATTGCATTATCAATCCTTACTATTATTTCTTGTAACAAAGCTGAAACCAAAGAAATAAAATCTGAAAATACCGTTGAAAAAGACACTATTTCGGCAACAAACCAAGAAGAATTAGCCCTAGAAAATTCCACAAAAGAAGAAGGAACAATCATTCATCCTTTCGAAGTGGTACATGTTTCTGCTACCGAAAAACAAATTGATAGCCTTACGCAAGGTTTAGATGAAGAAGATTATAGCATTGTTACGGATGATGCTTATTACTATACTGCACAAGCTCAAAAATATTTAGACAGTATGAAAATAAAAACCATAAATGTAGATGCTGGAAAAAAAGTAATATTTGTTTCTAAAACTGGAAAGAAATACCCTTACAAAACTAAAGTTGCAGTTTCAGAATTTATACTTTTCAACGGCGAGACGGCACCAGAAGTTGCTGATATGGTTTCTATTGACAAGCATATAGAAAAACTTTACAAAAGAGCCAAATAATGAAAATGAAAGCTACCAATTCTATTTTTCTATTATTTGCAATGTTTTTCAGTGTTTTGAATTTTGCTCAAAAAGCTAAAAACTACAAAGGATTTTACGATGACAAAGCCATTAATATTGTCTTAAAAAGTAATAGCGATGGTACTTTAGAAGGTTATCTATTTTATACCAAAAATTCAAAATCTAAATACAAAATTAGCATCTATCAATATGCGGAATTTATTGATTTAAATATTTATACAAGTAAAACTTCAAACGAAAAAATAGCTTCTGGAAGTTTAAGACCTTACAAAAACAACTATTCTGGCTACTTGGAAGACCAGTTTCAGAAAAAGCACTTCATTAAAATTTTAAATTTCAAAAATTAATGACCATAAAATTTCTAAATTTTCTCTTGAAACTTTTCTTTTTCTTAGCATTTACATTACTAAATGCTCAGGAAAAATTTTTATTTTCTGGCGAAATGAATAAAAAACCAATAAAAGTTGAAATTAGTTTCAAAGGAAACAACATCGCAAGTGGTTTTTTACAAGACCTTTCTACAAAAGAAAAATTCCCAATTTTTAAAGGCAATCAAAATTCAAAAGAACTTTCTTTCATCACAAGACA
>JAYRDY010000219.1:0-2443 GCA_041909215.1 Cloacibacterium sp.
TGGGGCTAAAAAAGAAGTTTGGCGTGAAAACTATGTTTCAGTTGGGTGTGGTTATTGGAACATCAAAAATTTGATTTCTCAATTAATTTTTTTTAAATTTGGACTTCTTTATTTTAATTATGGGAAAAAATTATGGGCTTTTGCTCATGGTTACCACTCAATTTTTTGAGTGGTTTTTTTTTGTGGGCTGTCTTGACCTCCACCATTGGGAATATGATTGACAAAGCAAATGATAGGTAATGGGATTTTCCTATTGAAATGTTTAGATAATTACTGAAAGTTATATATATTTGTGCCATACGATAACTGTTTCTTTAGGTTATCATGGTTATTAGTTTTTGCCACCCAGTCATGGGTGGTTTTTTTATGGCTTTAGGAAAAAAAAGCTCCGAAGGTATGAGGTTCGGCTTCGACAAGCTCAGCCACCGGGCTTTGCTAAGAATAGTTAGCGAGGGGTAACCTCCCCCAGCCTCTCCTAAAGGAGGGGAGAAAGATGGGTGTAATAATTTGATTTATTAATCAATTTAATCAAAGATTAAAATAAGGAATGAGCTTCTAGGTTGGTGAGGTTTTCTGCGGTGAGTTGAGGATTGTAATTTGGGTAAAGAAAGTCTTCTACTGGGATATCATCAAGCCAACGGTATTGGATTTCTTGGTTAAGAAGAATTGGCATTCTGTGTTTGGTGTTGTGGATTTCTGCCATCAATGGGTTGGCTTCTGTGGTTCCTATGGTGCAGGTAAGGATTTCTTCATCTGTAGCTGGGTTTACCCAGATGTTGTACAGTCCACCAAGGGCAAAGATTTCCTGGTCTTTAATTTTGATGAGATAGTTGTCTTTTCTTTTTCCTTTGTCGTCTAGCCATTTCCATTCGTGGAAAGCATTGACTAAAATTAGGCAACGGTTATTGGTGTAGTTTTTATAGGTTGGCTTCTGGTGTACTTCTTCCATTCTTGCATTGAGGGTTTTCTTAGCGAATTCGCTATCCTTAGCCCAAGTTGGGAGGAAACCCCACTGCGCTGGAACGATATGGTCTGTATCACGGTCTAAAATCACTGGCAATTTTGGATTGGCAAAACCGTTGATTTTGTTGTCTCTAGTATAATCATTTCCAATGTATTCTGCTTGATAGGCTTTTTCCAGCTCTTTTGGTGTGGATTTAATTCTTACGTAGTTGCACATGATGGTGAGATTAAGTGATTATCAAAAATAGTGAAAATTTTGTTTACATTTTACCTCCCCAAGCCCCTCCTAAAGGAGGAGTGAATGCTGGGAATAAAAAACTCCAAAGCGTTTGGGCTTTGGAGGGGTATTAAAAAGATGGATTAGAAAACCAAGCCATCATCAGTTAATAAAACTTGTTATCATTTAATCTTTAAAATAATAGAAACCAGTTTCTTCTACTAATTTTTGGTTATTTTTCTTTTCTGTTGAAAATTTAGATTTTAAAAAATTGTAAAAAAACATATAATATTTTTGATGTATGAACAGTAAATTACTTACCGTAATTTTTTTAAAAATTCTTTTTGCTTCTTCTTTGTAGCCTAAATTATAATAGCAATAGGATTTCATCAAATCAAAACTTTCATAATAACCCGGTTCAATTGGGGATGAATAATTAAACTTGTAATCGTATTCACATATTTTAAAAAACTGATAGCTTAAATCATATTCACCCAACAAATTAAAACAATCAATTAAGGTGTATTGATACATCGGAAAATATGCTTCTTTGGCATTTCCTCTAGGAATTGTTAACTCATTTTTAACTGCAACATCTTTCCATTTATTAAAATTCTTTTTGTCATTTATAAAATGATAGTACATAAGATTAGAACTTATATATCTTCCTTGAATAAACGGATGCAGTAAGCTATTCAGTTTATATTTTGATAATTTTTGAAAAGCATCAGATAACGCAGTCTCGTCTTTTTTTAAAAAGGCCCCTAAGATTCTTAAACTGTAAAAATAAATGTAAGATTCATTGGTCTTCTTAGAGTAGGCGTATTGTCTTAAACTCTTCAGATAATTTTCATTTGCCAATAAATCAATCATTGGAAATCTTTCAAAGAAATAAATCTGGGCTGATTTATTTTTTGCCAAAAATCCACTCATTTTTATGAGTAAATTTTCGTTCTCTATGATTCTTCTGGCAATATTTCCGCAGGCTTTTTGATAATTAAAGTCATTAGTGTCTGAAACTTCAATAGAGTAAAAATCTTTAATTAATTGAATTTCCTGATTACTTAAGTTCACATTTCTCTTATAACCTCCTACATATTCTTTTAGAATTAAAAGAGACGAATTCCCAATTACACCTCTATCAGTAATAACTCCAAAAAATCTTTTTAAGGTTGTAGGACTAATTTTCTTACCCGTTACCAACCAAATATGTTCGGACAACTCTGCACAATCTGTACTGGTTCTGATTTCTCTTCCGAAAAT
>JAYRDY010000219.1:2453-3401 GCA_041909215.1 Cloacibacterium sp.
TGCATGTTATTTTATTGACTACACAAAATTAGTTAATTCTAAAAAACTTTAATTAGTCTTCAAAAAATTGGACAATTTTGGAAAATAAATCTATGAAAATTAATTCTAATTTT
Source organism: Cloacibacterium sp. (assembly GCA_041909215.1). Lineage (GTDB taxonomy): Bacteria > Bacteroidota > Bacteroidia > Flavobacteriales > Weeksellaceae > Cloacibacterium. Next base: position 2,567 of record JAYRDY010000219.1, read on the forward strand.
GAGAATCAATAACCTTGAAAACAAATTCTATAAATGAAAAAAATTAATTTGTACTAAATGCACAACAGGTTAAATAATTATATTTGATTATAACAAAAATAAACTAAATTATCATGGCTACAGTCAATATTACATTTGCAGTAAAAACAGCTAACACTACTACGAATAGAATTTCAGTCACACAAATTATGAGTGAAGATTTATACGATTCGTTACACAAATCAATTTACTTTAATAGTGGTGACGCAGAAAGTTGGATAAAAAACAATTTATTTGGAAAAGTTACAGAGCTGGGTATTAGAGAATCTTGGGAGGTTGTTTCACCAATGATTACAAAAATTTCTAACTAAGATATATTTAAATATTATAAATATGAAAAAGTTAATTAAAGATATTTTTATAAAGCAAATTTTAGAATATTTAGCAAATGAAGAATATAGGAGTTTAATTATCAGAGATAAAAATAAAAGAAACTTAGCCGAAACATCATTTGTTCATTTAATAAGATGGTATCCTCAAATTAATGAAGAAGGAAGAGATTCATATGGATTGTCATTATTTGATGTAATTTCACATTGTGAAATTTCTAAAAATGCATTAAAAACAATCTCTAATGATTTAACAAATGGAATAGATATTAAAACAATTCGAAAAAAAATTCATTACGAACATAATGCCCCTGTTAATACTATCAAGAACAAGCTTTTAGCTCTTGAGAATCCTAATTTTGAAGATGTAAAAAAAATATTAGAATTTGAATATAAAATAGTTTTAATTACTAAACAAGAAGCAAATATTATTAATAAGCAATTTAAAAGTACTGGTAGTTTTACTG
>JAYRDY010000220.1:0-3383 GCA_041909215.1 Cloacibacterium sp.
ACTCCAAAGGTATAAACTAATGTATTTTAGAGCAATACGTAGATTTACGTATTTTTATTTAGTCTAAAGTTTTCGTTACTTTTCCTATCGGCATTACGCCTTGTTTGGTTTGTTCATAGACTTCCATTACATAGTCTCCTCTTTTAAATTCTTCGTTATCCCAAACAAATTCTAAGCTTTGCTCTTGCCCTTTGTTATAGTTGAAAACTATTTTATCAGAATATAATATCTTTTTCTTTCTATAATTAAAAACACCTGATGGTTTGTTACTAAAAGTAACTGTTTCGCCGGTAGGTTTTTTAATTACCATATAAATTTGTTTTTCTCCAGATTCTGCGAGTATGTTTTCATTAATATCGAAGGATACTTTAATTCTGTCTATTCTAGATGCTCTATCGGTTTCTATTTCTTTACCACTGTTTCTTACTTTGAAGCTTTTCAGTAGAAAGTTAGAAAGGGTAAGTTTTGATGCGTAGTTTATTAACTGATCTTTTTTCTGTGAAACAATTTTTTCTTTGATTACCGTTTTATCTAACTCATCAATTTTGTCTTTTAGTTTAGATACTTCTATTACAATTTTGTCTTTCTCATCAAGCAGTTTAAGCTTCTCTCCTTCTAGTACAACTACTCTTTGTTTATAATTTTTAAGAAAATTTTTAGAAATAGTTCTCATGATTTCTTTAGCTTCCGTAAGTTCTTCTTGGGAGAGCTTATTCTTTTTCATGAGGCTTTCTATTCTGTTCTTCTGAGCCAAAATTTCTTTATTATCAAAATTCACATCTTTTACAGCTATTTCTAAATCTTTCTGAATGAATTCATAATCAGACTTAAGGTCTATAAATTGTGTTTCTATTTCTGCCTCAGACATTTCGTTATTTAAACTATTATAGAGTAAATAACTAGAAAGCACCAATACTAATGCAGAAAGTGTTACTAATAATTTTGTCTTCATATTTTCTTATTTTATAAATTCCAAAAAGAAGGTGGTACCTTCTCCAAGTTCTGTTTCAAACCAAATTTTACCTTTATAATCTTCTACAATTTTTTTCACCATATAAAGTCCAAGGCCCATTCCTGTAGATTTGGTGGTAAATTTCTGTTCAAAAACTCGATCTCTATTTTCTTCCGGAATGCCACTTCCGTTATCTTTAATACTGATGATAAATTTATCCTGAAAATTTTCTATCTCTACAATAACTTTTTTATCGTTATGTGAAATAGACTGTATTCCGTTTTTAACAATATTGGTAATTACTCTGGTAAGATAAATATTGTCTATTTTATAATACACTTCGTCTGCATTGGTATAAAACTCAATAATATGATCTGGGAAAATATCTACAGCATACTTTACTGTTTTTACGACATCTATCACCATATCATTGTTTACAGGCATTTTAGCAAAGTCTGAAAACGCTCTTGTAATGGAAGAGATAATATCAATTTGGTTTACCACTACTTTGGTAAGGTTTCTCACTTTAGCATCATTATCTGCATCATTAGGATTGTATTTTCTCTGAAAATTTTGCACTGATAATTTCAACGGTGTAAGTGGATTATTGATTTCATGTGCAATTTGCCTTGCCATATCTCTCCAGGCTTCTTCTCTTTCTGTTTTGGCAAGCGTATTGGTTTGTTCTTGCAACTTTTGGAGCATGGCATTATAAGAATCAACTAAAGGTTTTATCTCGTCTTTATCTGTATATTCAATTGGATTTTCTAAAAATTCAACATTGGTTTTAGATAAAGATTTGGAAATAGTTTCAATCTTTTTTGTGAGGTTTCTAGAAATATACCAAGCTGCATAACCACTGATGATGAATAAAATAATAATCGCCAAAAGATATTGCTTAAAAAGTATTTTAAAATGATATGCTAAAGATGTCTTATTGACAATTTTTTCAATCCCAATAATGGCAATGGGTTTATTCTTTTCTTTTAGAAAATCAAAAGAATTGTAGTGCAAAATATCTTTGTCTTTGCTATCTATACTTTCAGCAAAATAAGCCTTTTTTTTATTGATATAATCTAAAATAGATTTATCAAGCTTACTCTGATCTACTCTGCTACTGGTTATTAAATTGCCTTTAAGATCATATACCGTAATACCAACATTATTGATGTTTGAGATTTCGAAAATTCTGGTATCTAAAACTCTATTAATTTCTGCTTTATTAGTAGAACTGGTATTTCTGATGATATAACTGAAAGTTTCTTGTACTTTATTCTGTGTATTTTTAAGTTCTTGTTTTTTAGAAATACTGATTTTAACAGATTCTCTATAAAAATTAAATGCAGCCATAAAAGCCATAAACAATAAGTTTACGGAAACAATAGCCACAAAAATTTTATACCGTAGAGACGTGTTTTTGGAAAATAGCATTGTGTTTTTAAATAGGCAAAATTAAGCAATTAAACATAATGGTTAAAAATTTTAACATAATTATAGAAAAAAAAGCATCAACCAAATAAGTTGATGCTTCGTATTATAAAGTTTATACTTAAAATTATCCGTTTTTAAGTGCTTCTGCTCCAGAAACAATCTCTAAAATTTCATTAGTAATTGCAGCTTGTCTTGCTTTATTATAGAAAATAACCAATTCGTTTTTAAGAGCTTGTGCATTATCGGTAGCTTTATGCATGGCAGTCATTCTCGCACCGTGTTCAGAAGCTATAGAATCTAAAACAGCTTTATAAACCTGCGTTTTAATAGATTTAGGGATTAAGCTTTCTAAAATCTCATTTCTATTTGGCTCAAAAATGTAATCACTATTTACATTGCCATCAGTTTCCGGCATTGATATAGGCAATAATTGTTCAGTTTTTACTTCCTGAGTTGCAGCGTTGATAAATTTATTATAAATCAGATGTACTTCATCAAAATTACCTTCTCTGAAATTCTTCATCACGGTAGAGGTAATTTTTGCAACAGCCTCAAAACTCATATGATCAAAGACTGCGCTTTGGTTGTCATATATAGTTCTGTTTTTCTTAATTGCATCAAATACTTTTTTACCAATAGTAAGCACTTCTACTTCTGCCTTAGTATCATTAACTTTATGATTAAGCTCTTTAATAACAGAAGAATTGAAAGCCCCTGCCAAACCTCTGTTAGAAGTAATAGCAATGTAAAGTACTTTCTTTACTTCTCTTTTCTGAGCATAAACAGAAGTACCATCAGAATCTGTATTTGCACTTACATTTTGGATGATTTCTTGAAGTTTTTCAGAATAAGGTCTTAGCATAACAATTGCATCTTGTGCTTTTTTAAGTTTCGCAGCGGAAACCATTTTCATAGCACTTGTAATTTGCATTGTAGATGAAATAGACGAAATTCTACCTCTAATTTCTTTTAAATTTGCCATATGTAATTTAGTTGTTGG
>JAYRDY010000221.1:0-3367 GCA_041909215.1 Cloacibacterium sp.
TGTAAGAAATTCTCAACTAAAACTGAAAAGGATATACTTTTAAAGTTTCGTCTGAATATTTCAAAGAAAATGTAACAGCATCTTCGTTTTTAGAGATAATTTCAAACTCTAAATCCCTTGCAAAACCATGACGCGGAAGTTGATACGTTTTATTATTATACTGATATTCACCATTTTTAAGCGCACCAACTATTGGGAATAAAATCGGTGAAGTTTTGTTCCAGAAATCCGTATTAACATCCCAGATATAATTTTTTCCGTCTTTTTTCAGTGAAAACAATTCGGCACCTTTTGTATTGATAACCGCTTCAATATTTTGTTTTTTAATAAAAACTTCCATAATATTTGCTTTTCCGTTTATACAATTTCTAAAAACTTCATCGTATCTACATTGTCCGCATAAGTATCTAAAACAGGGTTTTGCGCCTCTCCGAAGTTTATAGAGTCTTTAATTTCAAGTTCTGGCTTTGTAACAATACACTGAATGTTGGTTTCGTTTTCAATAAGGAAACTTTTTACTTCATCAAGACTTTCGTATCTACTAAAATTAAGCACAGAAAGTGGAGAAAACAGCGCATTGTCTTCCTTTAGCATTACAAAATTATTGTCCCAAAATTTCTCTTGATTCAAGAGATAAACTGCGCGGTTGTAATCATAATTATTAGCGTATTTATGATGATTGATGATATCTTTAAAGTTTAGGAAATTCTCAAAAAGCCTAGCTAAATCGAAATCTTTCGGAATGAAAAGCCTTGTTACATTTCTGCAACCCAATCCAAAATACCTAAAAATATCTTCAGCCAAAAGCTGTAATACTTCATTGGTTTCATCACCTTTTATAACCGCTACAGAAGTTCTATTTTTTCTGATGATGGAAAGAGAATCCTTAAAGTAATACTCTAAGTAACGCGCTGTATTATTACTTCCAGTGGCAATTACCGCATCATAATCTGTTAATCTTTCTACGAATTGATATTCTAAATTCCATTCAGAAAATTCTCCCCATTTATTCAATAAAAAAGGTAAAATCAATCGGTCTTTAGATGATAATTTAATTAATGGAATATGATTGCTGAGAATTACACAAATTACATCATGAAAACCCACCAACGGAATATTACCCGCCAAAATAAGTCCAACTTTTTTTGAAAAATGAGAAGTTTGGTACTTAGAAGTCCAAAGATTTATATTTTCTTCTGTAAGTATTTCTGCCCAATTTTTAAGGCAAAACAGAACGTTTTCTTTGGTAAACCAAGGGTTTTCTATTTCGCTTTTTCTAATAATAGCGGCCAATTCTATATCGTCATGCAGATAGTCTTCTTCTGATTTTTCTAAAAACAGATTCAGATAATTTCCTAATTTGCTAAGTCCGTTTATTTTAAGATTTTGTTTCATTTTGTCTTAATTGTTATATTTTTTTTGCTGATAATTGAAAATTACCTGAAAAAAGATAAGTATTACCACCTAAAAACTTTCTTCAATAACTTGAAATTTACTAATTTTGTGCAAATTTAAAAAAAAGGTAGCAATGGCTATAATAATAACAGACGAATGTATCAATTGCGGCGCTTGTGAACCCGAGTGTCCGAATAACGCTATTTATGAAGGAGCTGTAGATTGGAAGGCTTCTGAAGGAACTGCTTTAAAAGGAATGGTAATACTAAAATCCGGATTGTCGGTAGATGCAAATGCTCCACAAAGACCTGTAAGTGATGATGTATATTTTATTGTACCCGATAAATGTACAGAATGCAAAGGTTTTCATGAAGAGCCACAATGTGCAGCAGTTTGCCCAGTAGATTGTTGTGTCCCAGACGACAATCATGTAGAAACGGAAGCAGAGTTATTAGAAAAGAAAGCCTTTTTACACGGCGAATAATACTCTATCCTGCTCTACGAGCAGGATTTTTTAATAAAAACAACCCAAATTATAATAAATAAAAATATGAAAAAGCACAATTTTAGCGCAGGACCAAGTATTTTACCTCAAGAAGTTTTTGAAAAAGCATCACAAGCGGTTTTAGATTTCAATGATAGTGGATTATCTATTTTAGAAATTTCGCACAGAAGTAAAGATTTTATTGCCGTGATGGACGAAGCAAGAGCTTTAGTAAAAAAACTGATGAAACTTGGCGATGATTATGAAGTGTTATTTCTACAAGGCGGCGCTAGTTTACAATTTGTAATGGCTCCTTTTAATTTAATGAAAGAAGGTGGTAAAGCAGCTTATTTAGACACAGGAAGTTGGGCTGCAGCTGCCATAAAAGAAGCTAAAAAATTCGGGACTGTAGATGTTGTAGGTTCTTCTAAAGAACAAAAATATTCTTTCATTCCTAAAGATTATACTGTAGGCGCAGAGTATGATTTTTTCCATTGCACTTCTAACAACACCATTTACGGAACTCAAATGAAAGAATTCCCTAAAACAGAAGCGCCAATGGTTTGCGATATGAGTTCTGATATTTTTTCAAGAGAAATAGATTTTTCGCAATTTGGTATTATTTACGCGGGAGCTCAAAAAAACATGGGCCCAGCTGGAGCTACCTTAGTTGTGATTAAAAAAGATATTTTAGGCAAAACAGGACGAGATATCCCTTCTTATTTAGACTACGCACTTCATATTTCTAAAGAATCAATGTTCAACACGCCACCTGTTTTCGCGGTATATTGTTCTCTTTTAACCTTACAATGGATTGAAAAAAATGGAGGAATTGCAGCTGCTGAAGAAAGAAATAACGCAAAAGCAAAATTATTGTATGATGAGATTGATAGCAATCCACTTTTTGAATGTTTCTCAGTCCCTGAAGACAGAAGCACAATGAATGTTTCTTTCTATTTAACAGACGAATCTAAAAAAGAAGCCTTCGATAACGCTTGGAAAGCTGCAGGAATTAGCGGACTAAACGGACACAGAAGCCTTGGAGGCTACAGAGCAAGTATCTATAATGCAATGCCTATAGAAAGTGTACAAGTTTTAGTAGATGTAATGAGAAGTTTTTAGGATTTTAATATTTTTTTTAAATTATTGATTAACAAAAGATTACAAATAATTAAAAAAATCATTATATTCGCGAAATTTTAAAAGTCGAAAAACTAAACACAAATATCGAGAATGCCAGTATTTAAACCATTTAGAGGAGTAAGACCGCACAATGATTTTATTGATGTTTTCCCAACGTATCCTATAGAAAATTTTACGCAAGAAGAAATCAATAAAAAAGCAGGAGAAGATTCATCTTACATGCAGATGATAAAGCCTTATGTATGCAGCAAATCGAAAGACGTAGATCGTAACTTGAGAAAAGTAAGAACAAACTACGAAGAGTTGCTGGCAGAAAACAAATTGGTACAAGATTCTTCTAGTTAC
>JAYRDY010000222.1:0-3358 GCA_041909215.1 Cloacibacterium sp.
TCTTAACTTTTACATTTTATCTTTAAAAAAGATTACAATCATATTACTCGATCATTAAAACCAAGATTAAGTATAAGTACTTAATTAAAAATTCTTGTATTTTTTACACCACCTCTACTCTACAGTTTCGGTTGATTTCGTTTACTATATCTACTATTTGTTGGGCTTTTTCATTTCCAAAAAGATGAATAATACCACGAGTATCAATATCTTTAAAAGGGTATTCCATTAATTGTTTAATTTCTACCACACCATTTTCTGAGAAGTAATCTATGATTAGGTTTACGAATTGCATTTGTTTATGGTTGAAATTGGCTTCATCTGCAATTTTGGCAAAAGCATTTTTTGCTTCTGTTTTGTCTAATCCTACTACAGAACGGATAAACTCCCCTAAACTTGGTGCTTGAATTTTATTACCATCTTCATCATATTTTTCAAAGGCTTTTGTAAAGGTCTCTTTATTGCCAAATTCACCCTGTTCAAAAAGCATTTTTTCCAAATACTGGATATCAGCAGGAGTAACTTTTATATTTTTTCTTATTTTATCAATGGTTAAATCTGTTTTATGCTCCATCACATACTGTTGAATTTTCTCTTTATAAGCTTCTTTATCAAAAGATAGGGCTTCGTATATAGCAGGAGACTCTTCTACTTTGGTAATTTGGTCTTCGAAATGTGTTACCGCAAATTCTCTTTTATCCGTTTCTAAAAATTTAATTAATTCTCTTACTTCTAATCTCAGATGGTCCATTTTTTTTGAAGTAGCATTTTGCCAAAACTCTTCAGAATACATTTTAGAAACCACTTGAATTTTTGCGGCTACTTGAGGAATTCTGGTTTGTTTACTAAGATTTTTACCCGTTTTAACAACTTTTTCTGTTAGGTTTTTTTGTCTGCTGGTTCCTGTTAATCTACTCAGAATGAGATCAAACATGAGTAAGTCAAATGATTTGGCAGCACTATCCGTATCTGTATCAAAAACTAAAGGAGCAATATAGGTAATAAGTTCATGTTTTTCTGATTGAGAGAGGTTATTCCAAGCGTTTCTATCTTGAAATTTCTCTATGAGTTTTAAATGTTGGCGAACGATGAAACTATTCTTTTCTTGTATATATAACAAAACAACTTGCTGATGCAATTGGTCTAAAAACTCTATTCCTAATTTTTTTTCTTCCTCCTCTTTTTGTTCTAAAAGAATCTGGCTCAACCTCAACTTAAAATTAAATAATTTTTCATTGAGCGTTTGAGGTCTTTCTGTTTCTGTACCTTTAGGATTTTCGCTAAAAAACTCAAAATTCTGACAAAAATCTAAAATTAAAAATTCTTTTTTGTGGTCTTGATAACCAAACAAATTTTTACATAATCGGGTTCCTCTACCAATCATTTGCCAAAATTTCACATTCGATTTTACAGGTCTTAGAAAGACTAAATTCACTACTTCGGGAACATCTATACCAGTATCTAACATGTCAACAGAACAAGCAATCTGAGGCATTTTATTGGGTAATTTAAAATCACTCAACAAATCGTGTTTATATTCTGCCTGATAATCTATTACCTTCAGGAACTGGTCTTTATAATGTGGATAATTGGCATTGAATCTTTTTCTGATGAATTCTGCGTGATCATGTTTCTTCGCAAAAATGATGGTTTTTCCTAATTTTTCTCCATTTTCTATACGAATCCCGTATTTTAGTAAGGTATCTAAGATTTTATCTGCCGTATCGGTATTGTAAATCCAAGAGTCTAATGCAGATGCATCTATTTCATCTGGAATTTCACCAGTTTCTGGGTCGCCAAATTTTTCTTCGTATTCTCTTTTTTCTTCTTCAGAAAGTTCGTGGTATTTTATTCCATTTCTTTGGAAGTGTGTACTCACACTGTAAGATTTATAAGGAACCAAATAACCGTCTTCTACGGCTTTATCTAGATCATAGTTGTAGGTAGGATTTCCTTCGGATAAGTCAAAAAGTTCGTAGGTATTCTTATCTGTAGTATCTTTAGGAGTAGCAGTAAGCCCAATTTTATAAGCATCAAAATAATTAAAAACCGCCTTATATTTGTTGTAAACCGAACGGTGAATTTCATCAAAAATCACTACATCAAAATGACCAACTCCATATTTTCTTTGGTTTCCATCTATTTCTTTATCAATTAAGTTAATCATGGTTTGATACGTAGAAAACACCAATCTGCTGGTTTGGTCTTCTTTTTCTTGTAGGAGATTTACAGAAGGAATATGTGGTAGATAATCATTTAAATTGTCTTTGGCTTGTTTTACGAGTGCTGTTCTATCTGCCAAAAATAAGATTCTTTTTGCCCAATTAGCTTTGGTAAAAACATCTACTAAAGATGCTGCAGTTCTGGTTTTACCTGTTCCTGTAGCCATTACCAAAAGTGCTCCTCTAAAATGGGCTTCCATACGATTGGCCACTGCTTTTATGGCTTCTATCTGGTAATATCTATCTGTAATATTGGCATTAACATCTATTTGATGCAGTGGAATTTTAGAATTTCTACGCTGTATATTGAGTTCTAGTTCGTCTTGGGTATAAAAACCTTGTAATTGACGAATAGGATAATTCCAGTCATAGAAATGAATTTCGTAACCATTGGTTAAGAAAATGTTTGGTTTTTGGCCATACTTATTCTCCAAATTTTTGGCGTATAATTCTGCCTGATGTCTTCCTACTTGTGGATCTCTACTGGTACGCTTGGCTTCAACTACAGCAAGAGGTTTTCCATTTTTTCCCCAGAGAACATAATCTGCAAAACCTTCTTCCTTATTATTAGGCATGCCTTCTATTCGAAATTCTTTAACGTTAGGAAGAGACAAATCCCAGCCAGCTTCTTGCAAAAGATTATCAATCAGATAAGTTCTGGTGAGTGCTTCATTTGGATCTTTAGGTGGGAGAACTGTAGACTGTGTTGCCAAACGATTGGCCAGCATTTGCGCTTGTAGTTGGGCGTTTTCTTTTTCTAATTCAGCTTTTTGGGTGAGTTGTTCTTTTAGTTTTAGAATCTCTTGGTTCAGTATATTTTGTTGAATTTTCTGAGCCAATGGAATGTTTTCATCAGAAAATTGTGGTGGTTTTATGTATTCTTCTCCATAGAGATTAATGAAATAATAAGAAATACCATGCAATAAATGCAGGTGATGAATAATTTCTTGAGTGCTTATTTTTACTTTATTACCAGAATTATGTACCGCTTTATTTCCTAATAATCTGATGGCGTTCATCTGTTGTAAAACACCTGCGTTATTCACTATTTCTATAAAAGTGGGTTCCTTTATAAGTGATGAAATGGTGGTATCATTAGGTAAGGTAAGCTCTGGTTCATTTTGGTAGATAAAATG
>JAYRDY010000223.1:0-3345 GCA_041909215.1 Cloacibacterium sp.
AAATATTGTGTTTTTGTTTTAATTGAAAAATTGCTAATAAAATCAAATTATTTTATCAATTCCATAAAATTCTTATATTTGTAAAAAAACCACATCAATACATGCAGACTACATATATCGAAACACAACAAGTTTCTTTTCAAGAATTTAAAAAACAAATTCTAGAAGATTACAAACTTGGTAGAATTTCTCGTGAAATGTCTTATTTAGCCCGTAGAGAAGTTCTTACGGGGAAAGCAAAATTCGGGATCGTAGGAGATGGTAAAGAGTTGCCTCAACTGGCAATGGCAAAAGTTTTCAGGAATGGTGATTTCCGCAGTGGATATTACCGAGACCAGACTTTTGCATTAGCTGTTGGCGCATTAACAATAGAAAGTTTTTTTGCACAATTATATGCTGATACTTCTTTAGAAAGAGAACCTGCTTCCGTAGGAAGACAAATGAATTGTCATTTTGCCACCAGAAGTTTAAATGAAGATGGTTCTTGGAAGAACCTTACAAAAATTAAAAACATTTCTTCTGATATCTCTCCAACAGCAGGTCAAATGCCGCGTTTATTAGGTTTAGCCCACGCTTCTACTATTTTTAAACATGTAAAGTTTGATGGTTCAGAAAAATTGAGCAATAATGGGAGAGAGGTTGCATTTGGTACCATTGGTGATGCATCTTCTGCCGAAGGACATTTTTGGGAGACCCTCAACGCCGCTTGCGCTCTACAAACCCCAATAATTTTATCAATTTGGGATGATGGTTACGGAATTTCTGTTCCTACCCATAATCAAAGAGCAAAAGAAGACATGGCAGAAATGCTTTCAGGATTTCAAAGGAGAGAAGATAAAAAAGAAGGTTGCGAAATTATACAAGTAAAAGCATGGGATTATCCCGCTCTTATTGATGCTTATGCCAGAGCAGAACATTATGCCAGAGTAGAAAGTGTGCCGGTTGTTGTTCATGTTCAGGAGGTTACGCAGCCGCAAGGTCACTCAACATCTGGTTCTCATGAAAGATATAAGTCTGAAGAAAGACTTAATTGGGAAACAGAATATGATAATCTTTCTAAATTTAAAGAGTGGATTGCAAATTATTCAATTGAAATTGATGGAATTGTTCAGCATTTAGCTTCAAAAGACGAATTAGATTTAATTGATAGAGAAGCGAAAAAAATAGTTAAAGAAGGACAAAAAAGAGCTTGGGAATATTATAGAAATGATATTGATGAGCTCAGAAGCAAGACGTTACCTTTTGTGGAAGTATTAGCCAATCACTCACCAGAAATTTCTAAAGAAGTAGAAAAATTTAAAAATATTATTTCTCTTGGCAAAAAAGATGTTTTCCATTTGGTGAGAAAAGCCCTTCTCTGGACTAGAAACAGTGATTCTGAAGCAAGAAATCAATTAAAATTAATTTACGAAGAAATTTCCGAAATAGAAGAACAGAATTATTCATCTCATTTATATTCAGAATCTGCTTGGAAAGCTACAAATGTTAAAGAAGTAAAACCAATTTACTCTGATCATTCGGAAGTTGTAGATGGTAGAGTTGTGGTAAGAAATAATTTTGATAAAATTTTCGAAAAATATCCTGAAGCTGTTGTTTTCGGTGAAGATGCAGGCAATATTGGTGATGTAAACCAAGGTTTAGAAGGGTTGCAAGAAAAATACGGAAGCATTAGAGTTTCTGATACGGGAATTAGAGAAGCCACCATTTTAGGTCAAGGAATTGGTTTAGCAATGCGTGGACTGCGCCCAATTGCAGAAATTCAGTATTTAGACTACATTTTGTACTGCTTGCAAGGCTTAAGCGATGATTTGGCAACCTTACATTACAGAACAAGAGGTGGACAAAAAGCGCCAGTAATCGTAAGAACCAGAGGTCATAGATTAGAAGGTATTTGGCATTCTGGCTCGCCAATGGCAGGGATAATTAATCTTGTTAAAGGGATTAACGTTTTGGTTCCTAGGAACTTAACAAAAGCAGCAGGTTTTTATAATACCATGTTCCAAAGTGATGAGCCTGCGATTATTATCGAAACGCTTAATGGCTATCGATTAAAAGAAAAGCAACCCGACAATATTGGAGAATTTACTGTTCCTGTTGGTAAGATTGAAGTAACTAAAGAGGGTAATGATGTTACTTTAGTAACTTATGGTTCTACTTGGAGAATTGTTACCGAAGCTGCAGAAGAATTAGAAAAACTAGGAATTTCTGCTGAAGTTATTGATATACAATCTCTTATTCCTTTTGATATTTCTCATGAAATTGTAGAAAGCCTTAAGAAAACCAACAGATTGGTGGTAATAGACGAAGATGTGGAAGGTGGTGCTACAGCATTTATGTTGCAACAGATATTAGAGAAACAAGGTGGTTTCAAATATTTAGATTCTGTGCCTCTTAGTATTGCTGCTAAAGATCATAGACCAGCTTATGCTAGTGATGGCGATTATTTTTCTAAACCTTCGGTAGATGATATTGTTGAAAAAATTTATGCTCTGTTTCACGAAATCAATCCGAATAAATTTCCCGAAATTTAAATAAACAGATTGTAGAATAACAAAACCTTGTCTAAATTAATGACAAGGTTTTTTTGTATTTTTAGAAAAAATAAAATTGATGATGCAACCTTTTGAGATTTTTTCGCATCTATTCTAAAAAACAATGTATGAATAACGAACTGCTCATAAAAATTAAAAATAAAGACAGACTTGCTCAACGGCAAGTTTATGAGCGGTTTGGCAATAAACTTTTTGCGGTTTGTAAAAGATATCTCAAAAAAGATGAAGATGCAGAAGAGGCTTTAGCAGACACTTTTTTTATTGTTTTTACAAAAATAGAACAATTGCAAAATGTAGAAGTTTTTTATGCGTGGGCTAAGAAAATTGCAATAAACCAATGTTTGCAGAAGCTTCGCAAGAGAGAAATGCTACAGATTTCTATTGATGAAGTTTACTTAGAAAAATATTTAACAGAAGAAGCTACAACTTCTTTTGAAAAAGATATGATGACGTTACTCAATTTTCTGCCCGAAGGTTGCAGAACGATTTTCAATTTGTTTGCTATTGAAGGTTATCCTCATAAAGAAATTGCAGAAATGCTTTCAATTTCCGAAGGAACTTCAAAATCTCAGGTGAATTTTGCCAGAAAAAAACTTCAAGAACTTTTACAAACTCAACAAGTGTAATACAAACGCTCAAAAAAATGGAAAATCTTAATAAAATAGATCAATTCTTCAAAGAAGAGAATAAAAAATTTGAAGAAAACATAAGTTTCCCAGATTTTGAAAATGTTTGGGGAAAAATAGAAAATCGTCTTGATAAAACAGAAAATAAAAAGAAAAATATTGCTCTT
>JAYRDY010000224.1:0-3333 GCA_041909215.1 Cloacibacterium sp.
CGATGATTTGTCTAAATTGATGACTACTAATGATGAATGGATTACAGAAAGAACCGGCATTAAAGAACGTCGTCACAGAAAAAACAGAATAGACAGCGAAGAAACTACCGCAGTTTATGCTAAAAGAGCTGCAGAAAAAGCTTTAGAAAAAGCAAATCTTACTGCGAAAGATATAGATTTTATTGTATTTGCTACTTTAAGTCCGGATTACTTTTTTCCTGGCAGTGGAGTTGTTTTGCAAGATATGCTAGGTTGCGATACCATTGGCGCATTAGACGTAAGAAACCAATGTTCTGGTTTTATTTATGCAATGAGTGTTGCAGATGCTTTTATTAAAGCAGGAACTTACAAAAATATCTTAGTTGTAGGCGCAGAAATACACTCTTTTGGTTTAGATTTTACCGATGCAGGTAGAGGCGTTTCCGTAATCTTTGGAGACGGAGCGGGTGCAGTAATTCTTTCTGCTACTGAAGACGAAAACGAAGGCGATATTTTAGCTGTAAATATGCATTCTGAAGGGAAATATGCAGAAGAATTAGCCGTAAAATTCCCAGGGGCTAAATTGGGTTGGATGGACAGAATTCTCTACGAACCAGAAGCTGTTGAAAGACAAGATATTTATCCTGTAATGAACGGTAATTTCGTGTTTAAACATGCGGTAACTCGTTTCCCAGAAACTATGATGGAAGCGCTAAACAAGGCAGGTAAAACGCCAGAAGATTTAGCTATGTTCATTCCGCATCAGGCAAACCTTAGAATTTCTCAGTTTGTACAACAGAGATTTGGTTTACCAGACGAAAAAGTATTCAATAATATTCAAAAATACGGTAATACAACCGCAGCGTCTATTCCTATCGCTTTATGCGAAGCATTAGATCAGGGTAAAATCAAAAAAGGAGACTTGGTGCTTCTTTCTGCTTTCGGAAGTGGTTTTACTTGGGGAAGTGTACTTTTCAACTACTAAATTCTTTTTGAATTGATATATGAAGAGATTATCTTGAAAAAGATAGTCTCTTTTTTTATGTATTATGATAAATAATTACATTGATTCTGTTTTTTTGAAGAAGATTTTAAAACATTATCGATGTTTTAAATCAGATTTTAAATTCTTTTTTACGTGGTCTATTTTTATATAATGTAGCTTTTTGTTGGCTTTATTTGAGTAAAATCAAAAATTTTTCAGGTCTTTTTTTGTGAAATTTATATGATATTTGTCAAATTTGATAAATGTCATTAAAAGATTGCCTGAAAATTTATGTACCACTTCGTAGTTTTGCATAAGAAAATTCACAGAGTAAAAAACAAAATAAAAATATTATGGCTACAACAGCAAAAAATGAAAAGTACGTCTATTCCTTCGGAGGAGGTAAAGCCGATGGAAATGAATCAATGAAGAATTTATTAGGAGGTAAAGGTGCTAACCTTGCAGAAATGGCAGGGCACAAAGATCTTAAATTGCCAGTTCCTCCAGGTTTTACCATCACAACAGAAGTTTGTACTTATTTTTATGCAAACAAAAGACAATATCCTACTACATTAGAAAAACAAATAAAAGATGCTCTTGCTCAGGTTGAAAAACTAATGGGCAAAAAATTTGGCGATGTTAAAAATCCATTGTTAATGTCTGTACGTTCTGGTGCTAGAAAATCTATGCCGGGGATGATGGATACCGTTCTTAACATTGGTCTTAATGACGAAACCGTACAAGGGTTAATCGCTGAAAGCGGCGACGAAAGATTTGCTTACGATGCTTACAGAAGATTAGTGATGATGTATGCAGATGTGGTAATCGAAAAAGCAGGCGGTATGGAACCTGCAAAAGGTATCGGTATCCGTAAAATTATGGACGAAAGATTAGAAGAGGTTAAAAAAGAAAAAGGTGTAGAATTAGATACCGAACTTTCTGCTGATGATCTTAAAAAATTAGTGAAAGAATTCAAAGCTTTAACTAAAAAACACCTGAAACAAGACTTCCCTGAAACGCCTTGGGATCAGTTAATGGGTGGTGTAGGCGCTGTATTCGCTTCTTGGAACGGAAAACGTGCTATTGAGTACAGAAAAATTGAAAGAATTCCTGATGAATGGGGAACTGCTGTAAACGTACAGGCGATGGTTTTCGGTAACATGGGAGACGATTCTTGTACAGGTGTTGCTTTCACCAGAAACCCAGGTAATGGTGAAAACAAATTCTATGGAGAATATTTAGTAAACGCTCAAGGAGAAGATGTTGTAGCAGGTATCAGAACTCCAGCACCTATCAATCAATATTCTAAAAATGATCAAAGTAAACATTTGCTTTCTTTAGAGAAATTTATGCCAGAACAATATAAAGAACTGGATGAAATTCAACAAAGATTAGAAAAACACTACAAAGACATGCAAGATATAGAATTTACCATCGAAAAAGGTAAACTATATATGCTACAATGTAGAGTAGGTAAAAGAAATGGTGTATCTGCAGTAAAAATGGCTGCTGATATGTACAAAGAGGGAATGATTGATGCAGAAACCGCAATTCTTAGAGTTAATCCTAACCAATTGGTAGAGTTATTATTACCAATGTTCGACCCAGATATCGAAAAAACTCATAAAGTAATTGCTAAAGGTTTACCAGCTGGGCCTGGTGGTGCTGTTGGTAGAGTAGTATTCTCTTCAGAAGATGCTGTAGAATGGGCTTCTAAAGGCGAAAAAGTAATCTTAGTAAGAGAAGAAACTTCACCAGAAGATGTAGATGGTATGCACAAATCTGAAGCAATTCTAACAACTAAAGGAGGTATGACTTCTCACGCAGCGCTTGTTGCAAGAGGTTGGGGTAAATGCTGTATCGTAGGTTGTTCAGAAATCTCTATCCACGATAAAGAAAAATACTTTGTAACCAAAGATGGTAAAAAAGTAAAAGAAGGCGATTGGATTTCTCTTAACGGTAGTAAAGGTACTGCCTATGAAGGTTCTCTTCCTTTAATTGATGTTGATTTGAATAAAAACCAAGCCTACAAACAACTAATGACTTTGGTTGATAAATACAAAACAATGGGTGTAAGAACCAATGCTGATACACCTAAAGACGCAGAACAAGCTACTTATTTTGGTGCAGAAGGTATTGGTCTTTTCAGAACTGAACACATGTTCTACGGTGAAGGTAGTGATAAACCATTATTCTTATTAAGAAAAATGATTATGAGCGACACCGAAGAAGAAAGAAAATTAGCACTTAATGAGTTATTTACTTTCGTGAAGAGAGACATTAAAGCTACATTAGAAGTAATGAAAGGAAATCCAGTAACCATCAGATTACTAGACCCACCATTACACGAATTCGTACCTCACGATAAA